>CAZDNQ010000447.1:0-4387 GCA_964506605.1 uncultured Victivallis sp.
ACAGGAAGCAGAAGGTCTGCTTCATCGAGCACGGGCACAAGATCCCGTACGACCTGCTCCTCAACGAGCCGCTTCCACAGCAGCTCATCGAACAGCTCGACGGCTACAAGGATTCAGAACCTTTCAAGGTCGGCGAGGTCAACATCATGCAGATCACCCGCGATCCCGGCAAACGCATCAAGGCCATCCTGTTCCAGTTCGAGTGAACGATTCCCCCTGCATTGTAAAACTGCGTTCATCAATACAGCTTGCCCGACCACCGACCACTGACACCTGATCCCATTATCTTCTGAAATTGGCTTTACAAGTATCCATCTGCAGTACTATTTCCTGTCAGAGAAGTCGACAACTGGCTGGCCTTTCAGGACTTTGACGTCCAGCGTCGAGAGATCGAGTTCGAATTCCGAATCGCGCTCGTTTTTGATTATGAGCTTGCCGCCCTTTATCTCAAGATTAGTTATGAAGCAGGTCTGGACATCCCCCTCGAGCCCCTGCTTGTGCTCGTATTTTACCACGTAGATCTGCCTGCTCCAGATCTTCATCTTCGTCTCCTTCCAGGTCGCCACCACGAATCCTTCCTTGTCGTGTGGCGCGGAATATTCGACGCCGTCCTTCTGTACAGATGCGACTTCCGCAGGCGCGGCCCGTTTTGCATATGCAGTACCTGCGATTATGAATGCGAAAGACGCGAGGACGACTGCAGCAAGAAAGTTTTTCATGTAAATCTCCTCCTGTTTTTATGGGAATCAGTATTTTTCCGCATGAGATATGGAGTGCGGCCATCCTGGCCGGCGCATCATGTGGATAAGACGCCGGGAAGGATGTTCACCCGCCATCCTGATGCTGACAAGCCTGCGGCGGCGCCAAAGGTTTACGCGCACTCCAGAGGCGTGTGAACCTGAGGCGTGCGACCAGGGCCCGCGTCCCTTACAGCTTCCTCACGCTTTCCCTGTCGACTATGTGATGGTTGACGCTCAGCTTTGACGCCGGCAGCTTGCCTACAAGCATGCGGGCGGCCTTTATGCCAAGGTCGCAGCCGTTCTGCTCGACGCTGGTCAGAGTAGGGGAAAGATATTTGCAGTAATGGTTGTTGTCGCAGGAGATCACGGAGATGTCTCCGGGGATTTTGAGCCCGCTGCGTTCGGCGACCTTGTAGACGCCTGATGCTATTTCATCAGTGGCGGTGACGACGGCGGTAGGCCTTGTTCTTGCCGTAGACGAGGAGAGTATGGCGCTGAATTCCTTAATCGAATATTCAAACCCGCCGTCGAGCTTGCACATAGGCTTCCATTCCGGGGGAGTGTCAATGCCATGCTTCTCCAGGCATTCTATTGCGCCTCTCCTCCTTTCCATGGCGTTCTCCCATTCGGAATCCCCGATGAGGCAGGCGATCCGCCTGTGCCCCATGCCGATGAGGTGCTCGGTCATGGAATATCCGATCCCGTAATTGTCGGAATAGACGCATGGAACGATGTCGGTGAGTATGTCCACTGCCACTGTCGGCACTGGCGGAGCAGAGAGTTCATCGATCTGCTTTCCTGAAATAAACCTTGTGAAGACAAGCGCGCCTTCGACATCGGCCCGCCGCAGGACATGGAAGATGCTTCCTCCCTTGTCGTCGGCATGATCGTAGCCGTGGAACACCATCGAGCAGCCGTTCCTCTCAAGCTCAAGACCTATGCCGTAGAGCACCATGGTCAGATATTCGCCGGTGAAATAGTTGAGGGTCGGCAGCAGGACTGCGATGAGGTTGGTCTTCCCGGATGAGAGGACTTTTGCGCTCACGTTCGGTCGGAATTTCAGCTTCTCCGCCGACTTCAGCACCCTGTCCACGGTCTTTGCATCCAGCAGGTCGGGGCGCGAAAAAGCGCGGGAGACCGTCGACTTGGACATGTGCAGCCTCTTCGCGATCTCCAGCATTGTCACTTTCTTGCCTGGAACCAGAACAGATTTCATCTTCAACACCTCTATCATGGCATGATATCCCTTCAAAGACGATTTTCAAATATTATAGCATCCATGCTTGACAGGTGCAACCGGTTGCAATATCTTTCGTCCGTTTTATCCAGCTTTCAGGGGCACCTCTGGAAATTGACAAGTGGCGCGTAAAGGTTAATTAACGAAAGGACCGGGGGCATGGGGAGAATTGAAAAACGCGATGCCGGATCCATGGTTCCAGACGCCGTATGCCGACCCATGGGGACGGATTCAAAACACAATCTTCCTTCTCTGCCAAATACTGCATCTTGCGGCGTGCGTCCTGCATCATTCACCCTTATCGAGCTTCTGGCTGTGCCAGCCGTAGCTGAAGGACAGACATGTCCGAAGCGAAGGCAAGTTCGAACAATGTTCACATTGATCGAACTGTTGGTCGTGATTGCGATCATCGCAATTCTCGCGGCCCTTCTGCTGCCGGCGTTGAGGAACGCCAAGGAGATGGCCTGGTCCGCATCCTGCATCAACTGCATGAAACAGATCCATGTCGCAAGCATGGATTTCGCATCCATGCACGATGGCAGGGGGCCTGGCGGAGCGGGTGTGAGCGTCCCCACCGTCGCAAGCATCAGCTGGCATATGATACTCAGCAGGGAAGTCTTCAACAAGGAGAACATGGTGCCAAGGACAGTTGATTTCGGGCATCCGGAAATATACAGCACATATCCCGGCTATCTCTGGTGTGCATCCTCAAAGGCGCTGATCACCGGCGGAATTGGAAACTTCTATAGGATCTGGGCTATGAACGCTGATGCCTGTGGATCCACATATGGCAAGCAATATGATGATCCTGCAAGCGTGGATCCCACCTACACCTCATATTACCTCGGAGCGAAGCTGGATCGTTTCAGGAACCCCTCCTTTAAGTTCTACATAATTGAGCAGCAATACGGTACCGACGCGATCAATGCCACGTTCCCATGGGGCGGCCCGATTACCCTCAACGACGGTTCAACGGCTCCTACATGGACGGGAGACTTCAATTCCTCCGGCACGGGCCAGGGCAGATGGGCCTTCCGCCACAATATGAGGGGGAACTTCATGTTCATCGACGGACATGCGGAGACTGTCTTCTGGCGGGATACTGGCGATTTCAATACCCGCGAACGATTTTATTACAATTACTGATTGACCTTGGGAATTAGAAAAAGGCTCATGTGATGAAGACAATCCTTGCATTAATTCTAACATTCGTTGCTGCATTTAATCTATGCTCCGCCGGTCAGGCACCCGCAGAAGCTGTTTCCATGACTCAATATGGGATTACCTGGACTTTTGCATCTCCTGCAGCGTCCGGCCATTTCATCACGGGGGATTCATGGGTGGTCGGACCGGTGACCGTGAAGGGTGTTGCACCTGGACCAACCCAAGGCAGGAACGGATCGGTTGTCAATCCGCCTGCTGGCGACAAGCAAGGATACGATGACAGGGCTCACGGCTTCGATGCAGGGCTGCGTGCCAGCTTCCCGCTCGAGCTTAAGCCTGGACAGTCGCTTGTCAGCACCGCAAGCCTGGAAAAAGTTGGAGACAGGACTCCTGATACGGTGGAAGGCCAGCATCTTGTCGGACCTCTTAGGACTGCTGTTGTGCTTACATGTGTTGCCAGGCCTCCGCCTGCGGACGCGTTCCGCCCGGCATACGTCGGCACATGGAAGGAAATGTATACGGCGGCATCAATCAAGCGCAACCTTCTGCCGGGTCTTGCCGTTCCGGATCCAAAGGTGGTTCCGGACCTGGACAGGCTGGAGAGGAAGTTCGAGCGGATATGGCTTGATCATCAGAAGCAGTGGGTCAGCAGGGAGATGCATCCTGTCGAGAACATGTCAGACTATGGGCGCGAGATCACGAATGATGTGTCTGATGCTTCCCTTGTCCTGATGCTTGCGGATCCCGGCGGGAAAAACGAGACGCTCCTCCTGCGGTTCATACAGAAGGGGATCGACTATTATGGCGCGGTCCAGTCCAACAGCGACCTGTGGATCGCAAACGGCGGACACAACTCCGGACGCAAATGGCCGATAATATTCGCAGGCCTCATGCTGGGGAATGAAGACATGATGAAGGTTAAGGCGGCATTCCAGGAGGACCAGCAGACCTATTACGGAAATGGATTCAAGGGGCAGAAGGTCCTGTGGACTATCGCTCCCTCTGGCGCCAACGTGAAGCACGAGGAGTCCGATCCCGCGAAATGGGGGGCTTTCGGGCAGGGGTCGAACAACGGGACCAAGGCGGACAGCTATCGGAAGCTCAACGGGCCGTCATGGGTTGGGGAGGCGCTTGCGGCGCGGATCATGGGGGCGGTAGCGCTATGGAACCATCAGGAATTCTTCGACTATGTCGACCGCTGGTGCGAGGAGGAGAAGCCGAAGTTCTCGGATCCGTTCGCAGTATC
>CAZDNQ010000448.1:0-4367 GCA_964506605.1 uncultured Victivallis sp.
GGTCATTCCGATGCTTATAAAAGGCGTGCGCGACGTTGTTGCGCTCGCGCAGACCGGTACTGGCAAGACGGCCGCCTTCGGACTGCCCCTGCTGCAGCTGACAGACGCCGCCAATCCCGCGACCCAGGCGCTTATACTCTGTCCGACACGCGAGCTCTGCCTGCAGATTGCAAAGGATCTGGCGGACTATGGGCGATTCGCGCCGCATCTCAAGATTCTTGCCGTGTATGGCGGATCTTCCATGCGCGAACAGATGCGTTCCCTCCACCACGGCGTCCATATCATCGTCGCCACTCCCGGCCGCATGAAGGATCTGCTCAACCGCGGAGCCGCGAAGCTCGCAGGCGTCCAGCGCGTCGTCCTCGACGAGGCCGATGAGATGCTGAACATGGGGTTCCAGGAGGAGCTGGAAAGCATCCTGAAGGAGGTCCCTGACGCCGCACGCACTCTCCTGTTTTCCGCGACGATGCCGAAGCAGGTCGCCGCGATCGCACGCCAGTACATGACCGATCCCGAGGAGATCATCATCGGGCAGCGCAACGCCATCGCCGAGAATGTCACCCACGAATGCTATACGGTACATGCACACGACCGCTACCACGCGATGAAGCGCATCATAGACTGCCTGCCAGCCTTCTACGGAATCATATTCTGCCGTACACGGCTTGAGACGCAGGATGTTGCAAGCCAGCTGATGGCCGACGGATATAGTTCGGACGCCCTGCACGGCGACATGACGCAGGACCAGCGCGACCGCGTGATGAACAATTTCCGCAAGCGCAATTTCAAGATCCTCGTCGCCACCGACGTCGCTGCGCGAGGTCTCGATGTCGACGACCTGACCCATGTGATCAACTACGATCTGCCCGGCGATCCGGATGTCTACACGCACCGCAGCGGGCGTACAGGCCGCGCCGGAAAGGCCGGAATCTCGATCGTGCTGGTGCACATGCGCGAGACCTATAAGCTCCGCATCATCGAGAAGATCATGAACAAGCGCTTCGAGCACAAGAAGGTTCCGACGGGGAAGCAGGTGTGCGAGGCCAGGCTGTTGACGATGCTTGAGAAGGTAAAACAGTATGACATTGCTGAGACGTCCAAGCTCGGGCTGTATCTGCCGAAGATCCATGAAGCCATTGGCGACATGCCGCGAGACGAGCTCATCAAACGCTTCATACTCAGTGAGTTCGGAGCCTTCCTCGATTACTACAAGGACGCGCCGGACCTGAATGTAAATATGGGGCACGGCCAGCCGGACGACAGGCATGGGCGGCGTGACCGCTTCGACCGCGGCGGCCGAAATGAAAGAGGAGGGCACGAAAGAGGACGTCATGAAGGCGGCCGTGAACGTCAAGTCTATGTCGGCGGGAATGAAGGCCCGATGTGCAGGTTGAAGATAAATGTCGGCAAGGCAAATGGCATATCCGTCCCAAATCTCATCACCCTGATAAACCGTGCGACGCATGGTCCGATGCTCAAGCTAGGGCGGATCCGCCTGCTCGAGCATTTCAGCATCTTCGAAATAGCCGGCGGCAGCGAGCAGAAGCTGATTGAGAACATTGGCAGGATGAAGTTCAAGGATCTCCAGCTCAAGTGCGAGGCCGACAGGGGTGCTTCACAGGGTGCCGGTTCGCATGAAGGCGGGCCCAGGCATTACGAAAAGCGGGAGCACCATGAAAAGCCGGCAGGGGATCATGGCAGGCACAGGCACGCTGACTACTTCAAGAAGAAAAAGCATTTCCATGGGCAGGAAAAGAACTGATGGTGCCGGAGCGCTTTCTTTAATAACGCCAGCTCCCAGATCTGCATCACGATGCCGCAGGCATCCGCCGGAGTGCGTAGACAAAGTCTGCGCTCAGCTCCAAGCGGTGACCTTGTCACCGCACTCCAGCGGAGCTTGCTGAAGCTTCGCTCGTAGAACGCCATCAATATTCCTCTCGCAAAAGGACATCAGCCTCATTTATTGGGCAAGCGGGTTTTAATTTGAAGATTCCACGCCTATTTTATCCTTTAGCAAACGGAGCTGGATGGAATGAGGCGGGCAAGGACATTCTTCAAGGATTTCAGGAGGCGGTTCAACGAGGGGCCGGACTGGATCGACCTGCCGTCGTATGTGAAGAACTCGACGTACCGTTCCCCGACCATGCTGATGATAGCCTGGGCTTACGCGTACTACACGATATTCCTGACAGTTCCCGGGCGCATCATAATCGCGATAAGCTTCCTGATAGTATCCTACAGCATGACCCTCCTGCAGAACCCGATACGTATCATGGCGTTCTCGCTGCTTGCGATATTCGCGGCGGACTTCATCATAGGATTCCTGCTCAGGCCTCGGCTCAGGATCAGGCGAGAGGTGCCTGTGAGGGCAAGGGCGGGATGTCCCGTCAGGATCGACTATTACGTCAAGAACCTGCGCGCCATGCCCGCCTGGAACATACATCTTGACAACCATGCGCCGAACATGTCGCTCAAGCATACCAAGGGGGCGGCGAATGCGGAGTACATCGGTTCGGGCACCGAGATCAATCTTGATGCCTTCATCCTTCCGGAGAAGCGCGGGGTGTACAGCCTGCCTGCGCCGATAGCCGATTCCACGTTCCCGTTCGGGGTGTTCAGATGGACCTCGCGTGGGCAGGATGTCCAGCGGCTCCTCGTCTATCCAGATTTCCGTACGCTTAATTCCGTCTCGCTTCCGGTCGGACACCGCTACCAGCGCAATGCTATCGCGAGGATCTCAAAGGTCGGCGAATCGATGGAGTTCCTCGGATGCCGCGAATTCCGCACCGGCGACAATCCCAGGCACATACACTGGGCGAGCACCGCTCGTACAGGCGAACTGATCGTCCGCGAGTTCCAGGAGGAGTATCTGGCGCGCATGGCGCTCATCGTGGACACTTCCGCCAGCAGTCCTGGCGCATTCAGGAGGTTCTTTTCAGTGAAGGAGCATGTGTGCAAGGATCTGGAGGCGGGCCTTTCGCTCGCCGCAGCCGTGTCGGAGCATCTGCTCAGGGGTGATTTCGTGGTCGACATCTTCGCGGCCGGGCCGGAGGTGTATCATCTCAAGACTGGCAGGAGCCTGGCGCAGTTCGAGAACATATTGGACATACTCGCGTGCATCGATCCGTGCCAGGGCGAATGTTTCGGCGCTCTCAAGCCGGAAATACTCAGCGAGATCGCAAGCATCGGGAGCGCGGTGGTGATCCTCCTGAAATGGGATGCCACCAGGGAGGCCCTGGTGAAGCAGCTCGTGGAGTCCGGGACTGTTGTCAAGACGATCATAATATATGAGAAGGAGCTACCGAAAGATTCGCCGCCGGGTGCGGTCAACATCTGCACCGCCGATGTGATGGCGGGTAATGTCAAGGATTTATGAGATTGGGCGATTGGAAGATATGGTGCTTTGAAGATTTGTTTGCTGATCCATATGCTCTTTAGATGGTATACTGTTTTTAATAACGGAGGGCGGACTTTCCAGTCCGCCAATACGCGGGTTGGAAAACCCGCGCTCCCTTGAAGATGAACTCGGAATTGTCATATGATGTTGGTCAAGCCCGGAAGGGCTGCCTTGAGATTTGAATTTTGAAACTTAAAATTTATCAGGAGCCGGATTGATGGATGGGCAGGGATTGCAGAATGGAGCGGTGAAGGAGGGCCTGAGAAAGGACAGGGTTTTTGTCCTGCTGTCGGCGGGCATGATCCTGCCTGCGGCGTTCCTGCTTTCGGCGACATTGAACCTGCCGCACGTGGTGATCATCTGCCTTGTCGGGCTGGTGATGTCGATGCTGATCGGCCGCGCCGTGAAGTTCACCGACCGTTCGATCATCTACAGCATTGTCGCCTCGCTGACCGCGGCGGTCATCCTCGATCTTGCGTTTCCGGTCGACAAGAACAGGTTCATACTCCTGGGCGACATATTCTCCACCAACATCACTGCGCCGTTCCTGCTCTATCTTGCGGTTCTGATCACTTTCTTCGAGTTCAACATGTACAGCACCGGCGTCGCGGCTTCGTTCTCGATATTCTCGATCATGCTCGGCAGCGATATAACGCTGAACACGCAGCAGTCCGAGGGCCTGCTTTTCTTCACAACCCACACAAAGAACTTCAACAGGATATTCACTGTGCTCATAATGCTGGAGATAGTGTTTGTCCTGCTTGCGCTCCAGCCGAGGAAACTGCTCTGCACGAGCATCTCCGGCAGATGGGAGAAGAGGCTTGTCCTGGTCTTCGCGGTGCTCTTTACGGTGCTCATCGGTATCGGCGGGTTCATCCTCTTCAGGACCTACGAGGAGGATTTCAGGAGGATTGAGAATTTGTTCCTCCGGGCGGGCATGAGGCGCTATGCGCTCTCGCGCTTCGTCGTG
>CAZDNQ010000449.1:0-4362 GCA_964506605.1 uncultured Victivallis sp.
TTCGCCGAGACCATAGTCAAGCAGGTCGTCGGCGAGGAGAAGGGCAGGGCGGTGATAGGATCCGAGGAATACGCGGCGATCCTGGACAGCCTCAAGAACGAGGCGGCCAAGACACTGAAGACCACCATGCCGCATGTCCTCGACGCCCTGATAATGATAGTGAAGCTCGGATGGAAGATCACAATATCCCTTCTCCTGGCGATAATATTCTCGTTCATCCTCGTGATGGACTGGCTGAAGATCGCGGCAAGCATGAAGGAGCTTGAAAACAGCAGGATCAGGACTTTCTACCATGGCGCGGCCCCGCATCTCAGGGCGTTTGCAAGCGTGCTTGGCAAGGCGCTGCAGGCGCAGGCGATCATCGCCATATGCAATACCGCTCTTACCGCAGTCGGCCTCTGGTATTTCCAGGTTCCGAACATCGCCCTGCTTTCAACGATAGTGTTCATATGCGGATTCATCCCGATCATAGGCACATTCCTGAGCTCGATACCAATATTGATATTCGCCGTGCAGGTGGGCGGACTCGCCCTGGTCGTCAAGCTGATTGTCTTCGTGGCGGCCATCCATGCATTCGAAGCTTACGTCCTGAATCCGAAGATCACCGGCGAGGCCCTCCACGCACATCCGCTGCTCATCCTGATCCTCCTTCTCATCGGAGAGAGGTTCTTCGGGATATGGGGGATGGTTGTCGGCGTGCCGATCGGATTCTATGTGCTCAGCATGCTCACCACCAAGGACGAGCACCTCCTGCGCGACCAGGAGGAAAAGGCTTCTCCCAGCTGAGCGGTTTGCAACCTCCTGAATCCCCCATGAAAAGCTTGTTTTTCCCGTAATCCGGGCTATATTGATACTTTTTCACCAAATCCAAAAAACAAGGTTTCGACATATGGCCGAAGACAAGAAGAACTACAAGGAAATCCTGGAGTTCCAGGACAAGTATGTGATGCACACATATGCCGCCGACATGCTGCTCGTGAAAGGCAAGGGATCATATGTCTGGGACAGCGCCAACAGGAAATACCTCGACTTCAGCACGGGCATAAGCGTCTGCAACCTGGGCCACTGCCATCCCGCCGTAACCAGGGCGATCAAGGAACAGGCCGCGAAACTCGTCCATGTCTCAAACCTATATATGAACGAGAAACAGCCGCAGCTCGCCGCGAAACTTGTCGAGAAGGGCTTTGACGGATTCGTGTTCTTCGCGAACAGCGGCGCCGAAGCCAACGAAGGCATGATCAAGCTCGCCAGGAAATGGGGCTCCGAAAAGGGAAGGACCGAGATAATCGCAATGGAGGACTCCTTCCATGGGCGGACACTTGCGACACTCGCGGCGACCGGCCGGAGCAAATACCGGAAGGGATTCGCCCCCGACATGCCTGGTTTTGTGCACGTCCCCTTCAACGATGCCGATGCGATAGAGAAGAAGATTAACGACAAGACCTGCGCCGTCCTCCTCGAACCAGTCCAGGGAGAAGGCGGAATCATACCGGCGGAACAGGATTATCTTGAAAAGGTGCGGAAAATCTGCGACAAGCACGGAGTCCTCCTCCTGTTCGACGAGGTCCAGTGCGGAATGGGCAGGACCGGCACTTTCTATGCCTGGCAGGGTTATGGCGTCCAGCCTGATGCGCTCTCCATGGCGAAGGCCCTCGGAAACGGATTCCCTATCGGCGCATTCATGGTGAAGAGGGAACTCGGTTCGGTGCTCGGTGCTGGTACGCATGCAAGCACTTTCGGAGGAACTCCGCTCGCGTGCTCCGCCGCGCTTGCGGTCGTAGAGGCGTTCGACAGCGAGAGCATCCTTGAGAATTGCATCAAGCAGTCAGAATTCCTGATGTCGGGAATCTCCAAGCTGTCAAAGAAGTATAAGTGCGTGAAGGAAGTCAGGGGCAAGGGTCTGCTGATAGGTGTCGTCCTTGACCGACCCGCCAACGATCTGAGGAAGACAGCCGCCTCCAAGGGCCTTCTCGTCCTTACCGCGGGCGAGACCGTGCTGCGGCTCCTGCCTCCGCTGAACGTCTCAAGGAAGGAAGCCGAGGAGGCTTTGGATATCATCGACGACTCGTTAAAACAATTACAGGAACAGCAAAATGCAAAATGATCTTCTTACAGTTGAAGAGATAACCCTGTCCGATCTCAAGGAGATTTTCCGCCTTTCCGCTAAAATGAAGAAGGAACGGGGCAGCCTGAAGGAGAAACCGCTTGCCGGCAAGAGCGTCGGCATGATCTTCTCAAAGTCTTCCACAAGGACAAGGGTCTCATTCGAAGTCGGGATAAGCGAACTCGGCGGATTCTCGCTCTTCCTGGACCAGAACGACCTCCAGCTCGGACGCGGGGAGACCATCCCCGACACCGCACGCGTCCTGAGCCGCTACCTCCATGCCGTCGTCATCAGGACCTTCAAGCACGAGGACGTCGTGGAATTTGCGAAGTTCGCAAATATCCCGATCATCAATGCGCTGACGGACAAATATCATCCGTGCCAGATCCTCACGGATCTTTTTACAATGTATGAGTACAGCGAACGCCTTGAAGGGGTGAAAGTCGCGTTCCTCGGAGACTGCGCCTGCAATACTGCAAACTCGCTCATACTCGCCGCGAAGCTCGCAGGCATTGAGCTTGTCCTTTCCTCGCCGAAGAAGTACCGCCCGGATCCGGAGCTGCTGAACAAGCCGAACCTCGGCAAGGGCGATGTCTACTGGGAGGAGGATCCGTACAAGGCCGTGAAGAATGCAGACTACATCTACACCGATGTCTGGGTCAGCATGGGATTTGAAGGCGAGGAGGCCCAGCGCATGAAGAAGCTCAGGCCTTATTCCGTCACACAGGACATCGTCGACGAGGCGTCATCCGGAGTCAGGATCATGCACTGCCTGCCGGCGCGGCGCGGGGAGGAGATCACCGACGAGGTCATGGACAGCCATGCGTCGATAGTCTTCGACCAGGCCGAGAACAGGCTCCACGTGCAGAAAGCCATCCTCTCGATGCTCCTGAAGGATGAGTAAACTGGACCGGAGCGCCGGCGTCCCGCCGGCGAAAGACTGTCCTGGGTCGAAGGCCTTACTGCAGGCGGGTTTTACTTTATATTCTTCCCGAGCCACTTCACGCTCTTCCATCCGAACAGTCCGAGCATGATCAGCGGGCCTACGCCGGTAAGCATTCCGACCCCGTATCCGAGGGCCTTGAATACCTCCATCATGTCCTGGTTCTCGTAGTACGGAAGGCTTTCAAACGCGAACGCCACTGATTCGACAGGTATCGACGCCTCCTTCAGTTTCTGCTTCAACTCGGCCCCCACCGCCTTCGGATCGTATTTCTTCTTCTCCTTGACGATGGAGTTGACCCTGTCCACATAGAAGTGTATGGCCTTCACCTGCTCATCCTTTACGCCGACTGCGGCGGCGATGCGCGCCATTTCCCTCTCCTCCTCGGGCATGACGATCCCGTCGGCGCACGCCATGAACATGCAGTCGGTCACTATCGAGAACTTGAGATTCGAGGTCCGCAGCGCCTCCAGGCGGGAGAGGATGTCCTCAGGCGCATTCTTCTTTGCCGAGGAGACGACTTCCTGGAGCGACTTGTCGCTCAGTCCGGCTATCCTGCAGAATTCCTTCAGCTTGTTGAGCTCCGATTCTTCGATCTTGCCGTCCGCGTTCGCCATCGAGGCGAGCAGTGAAAGATAGTTGGTCCTGACCTTTTCAGGATGCTGGAGCAGCGGGTGCTTCATCTCGTTTGCCATGACTGGTTCCTCCGGTGATTTTAAGTCATATAAATAACAGGCTGATATTTCCTTTGTCAAGATTGAAAAAAATAACTTGGGCAACAATATTTACGGGTTCTTCGCGTCCAGCCCCGGACAATTGATCAGGGAGGCGCATTTCAATAAAAAATTATGGAGTTTTTCCAATGAAAGCCAGGATAGACAAGAAAGCGAATGTCACGAAGGAAAATATAAAAGAATCCTTCATGCACCATCTTACACGGTCCCTTGCGAAGCATCCCGATGTCGCATCGAACCACGACAGGTATTTCGCGCTGGCACTCACCATACGCGACCTTCTGGTTGACAAGTGGATCGAGACGCGCCGCGAGTTCGACAAGAAGAAGCCCAAGTGCGTCTGCTACCTCTCGCTCGAATATCTGATGGGACGCGCGCTCGGCAACGCGATGATAAACCTTGAGATCTACGATATCGCCAAGGAGGCCATGGAGGATCTCGGCTTCGACATAGAGAAGATCGAGGACGAGGAGCTCGACGCCGGCCTCGGCAACGGCGGTCTCGGAAGGCTCGCCGCCTGCTTCCTGGATTCCATGGCGTCACTCCAGTACCCTGCGTTCGGCTATGGAATCCAGGAAGCA
>CAZDNQ010000450.1:0-4347 GCA_964506605.1 uncultured Victivallis sp.
GGCCGGAGATGGCAGTCCTCGACTGCTTCTCCTATACCGGCGGATTCTCCATCAACGCCGCCGCGTCGTGGCCGGGGAGCCTTACGCTGGTCGACGAGTCGAAGGCCGCGCTCGATGCGGCGGAGGAGAATTTCAAAATCAACGGTATGGATGCCGTGAAGAGGAAGTATTTCCATGAGAACGCATTCAAGATGCTCCGCGAATTCCGCGACAGGGGCATGGGCTTTGATTTCATCATACTTGATCCTCCGAAGCTTGCGCCGACGAAGGCGTCGGTGGACCGGGCGTCCCGTGCATACAAGGACATAAACCTTCTTGCCATGAAGCTCCTGAAGCCCGGCGGGCTCATCGCCACGTTCTCGTGCTCGTCCGGAATCAGCAGGGAGAAATTCCGCGAGATACTCCGCTGGTCTGCGGAGGATTCCGGAAAGGATTTCCAGACAGTCCACAGCTTCTCCCAGCCTGCCGATCATCCGGTCGCGCTGAATTTCCCTGAATCCGAATACCTCAAAGGTTTCATCCTGAGGGCGGATTGACAGTTGAAATCAGCAGGGAAACTGGTAAATTTATCTCTTGAATTCGGCTTGAATCCCGCTGAGCAAAGGACCCTATGTCAGAAAAACAGAGCAATAAGATCAGCTGTGCGGCGGCCGTGTATTCCGCCTGGGACAGGATGGAAAACCTCCTTTTCCGGCCTTTCGACATGGGGAGATGGTTTGTGCTCGGGTTTGCGGCCTGGATCGCAAACATAGGGCAGGGCGGCTTCAACTCAGGCTTTTCGATACCGCAGAATCCGGATTTCTCCAGTCTCGGAGGCGGACAGGCAGCTCCCGGAAGTTCCGCCGGAATATTCAGGGACCTCTTCCATAACGGGATTTTTTCAACGACTGTCATTACGCTTTTATGCATTCTCGTGCTGGTCGTCCTGGTCCTGTCAATTTCCATCATGCTGGTGCTACTCTGGGTGAGGTCCCGGGGGGCGTTTGTATTTGTACATGACCTTGTGACATCCACGACACAGATAAAATTCCCGTGGGAGAAATATTCCAGGCAGGGCAACTCGCTGTTCGTATTCAGGATAGTTGCAGGTGTCCTGATCTCCTTCGCTGCAGTCCTGTTCATCGGGGCGGCTGTCCTGATGCTGCTGCCTTCAATCATGCATGCGAAGCTGGATGCGCTTGGAATTGCAGGGATAATATTTGGCGTGCTCTCGCTGCTGCTCGTGGTTTTCGCGGCGGTAATCATAGAGCTTTCGATAGACGGGTTCATTGTTCCGATGATGTTCAGGAACATGTGTACGTCCTGGGATGCGCTGGCGGTTCTTGCTTCGCTGGTAAACACCCATCCGTCCGCCTTCATCCGGTTTTTCCTCATGTATTTCCTGCTCAGCATCTGCGCGGCCACGGCAGTAGCGGTATTCCTGGTTTCGACGTGCTGCTTCTGCTGTATCGGGTTCATAATCCTCAGCCTTCCCTACTTATGGGCGGTCGCAATGCTGCCGATACTCGTTTTCTTCAGGTACTACAGCATAGACTTCCTCGCCCAGTTCGGAGATGAATACAGGCTGATTGCCGGGAACAAGGAGCCTGTCAATGCCGATATATGAGGAAAAAAGGCTTCACAGGCGGAAGAGCATCCTGTATCTTGCAATTGCATTCCTGATCATTTACATGCCGTTCCAGATCGGTTCCAGGGAGCTCAGATGGGACGAGGTCTACTACTCACAGATGGCGCTTGAAATGAACCTGTTCAAGCCGAACACCTTCGTCCATGGCGAGGTGATCTCGGGGAATTATCCGCTCTTCCCGTGGATTGCCTCGATCTTCTTCAAGGCCGGAGCCACTCCAGAACTCGGACTCAGGCTCGTTTCCGTCCTGTCAGTCCTTGCGATGCTCGTCCTGGCATGGGAGGCGGCGCGAAGGGCCCTAGACCTGCAGGCGGCATCTGTCTCCGCCGCGCTGCTGATGTCGTCGATTCTTTTTGTCGACAAATCCCTGGACGGCTATCCGAACACGCTCGGGCTCCTCTTCATTTTCGCCGCATGGATAGCCTGGTTCATGTACGGTCCGGTGAGGGGCAGCTGGAACATGGCCTGGTTCATATCCTTCCTCTTCTGCGGGTTTTCCTTCTATGCCATAGGCTGGTTCGGAGTCTTCATCTTCTGCCTTCCGCTCCTGTTCATGAGACGCCCGATGACAATATGGTCCAGGCTGAACAAGCCAGGTCTCTACCTGGGGCTTTGCTGCCTTGGCTTCTTCATACTGATATGGGGCATGCCCAGATGGATGACAGGCTCCGACATCCCTTTCAGGAACATACCCATAAAACCTGACAATTTCGGGGACTATCTCGAGCATCTGGTGATATTCCCGTTTGAATTTGCGCTTCGCATATTCCCTCTCTCACTCTTTGCCTGGCCCGCATTCTGCGCGGCATATTCACCGCTCGACAGGAATCCAGTCTTCAGCAGGTTTCTCAGGACGATCTCTGTTTCAATCTTCTTCTTCCTCTGGTTCTATCCCCTGAGCAACGTAAGGGACTACATAATACTCGTACCTCCTCTCGCGATACTTGCGGGGATGAATTACTGGCTTCTTGCCAGGAGGCTCGGTTTCCAGCTCCATGCGATCTTCAAGATCATCGCATACACAGGCCTGGCATGCGCAATAGGCGCCGTCCTCTTCTATCTCGTCCCGGTCAAATGGTGGAGCGATTTCATTATGCTGCGCAAAGGGGCCGAGTTCAGGGACGCCTCGTTTGCCATTGGCCTGTCCTTTTCCATATCCGCGCTGGTTCTCGTCCTCATCATTCTGAAGGCCGCCCCCTCGAAATGCGCGCTCTGGCTGCACTGCCTCGGCGCCATATGCGCGGCGGCGCTCCTCTACTGGGCCTCAATGAACCCCTACCAGTCATATGATAAGAAACAGCAGGATGTCGCACATCAGATCCGGGAGATGATGGGCGACGACTTCCACAAGGGGATGACAATATACAAGGAGCAGAACATAGGGCTCTATGCCATGAGCACATATCTCCAGTGCTCGAAGGATGAAAAATTCCCCTGGACATGCAGCTATGACAAGATCAGGATAAGGAAGATCCAGTCGTACAAGGATATCCAGGCAATCAACGAGGAGGTCTTCATTTTCAGCGACGATGTGCCTGTCATGCCCGGCAGGACATTCAAGAAGATCGCGGTCAATGAGGAGAAGAAGATATACCTCTACAAGTTCAGCCGGCCGGCGGCACCCACAGGGACGGAAGGAAAATGAAAAGGCCGATCAGCACTCTTCCAGATGCGGATCTCGCGGAATGGCTCAGGTCCGTCGGACAGCCCGCATACCGGGCCAGGCAGATATCCGATTGGATATGCAGGAAGTTCGCTCCCGGCCCCGACGAGATGAAGAACCTCCCGGTTTCGCTGAAGGAAGCCCTCCGGGAGAATTTCGTCTTCTCCCAGTCCACCGAGGCAGGCTCGCGCAAGTCAGCCGACGGGACGGAGAAGATGCTGCTGGAGTTTTCGGATGGCGGTTCTGTAGAGGCCGTGATCATCCCATCCAGGGACGGCAGGACCACCTTCTGCCTGAGCTCGCAGATCGGATGTCCGGTCGGATGCTTCTTCTGCGCGAGCGGCGCAGGCGGACTCGTCAGGAACCTTGATGCATCGGAGATACTCGACGAGTTCTTCGTCTGCTGCAGGAAGATCGGACGCCTGCCTGACAACATCGTCTTCATGGGTACCGGCGAACCTCTCATGAACTACAGCAATTTCATCCAGGCCCTTGGAATCATATGCGGGGAAAAGCAGGTCGGCATGTCCCCCCGCAGGATTACCGTATCCACCAGCGGGTTCGTCCCCGGCATAATGAAGTTCGCCGACGAGGACAGGCCATGGAACCTGGCAGTCTCCCTCCATTCGCCGACTGATGAGGGGCGTGCAAAACTCATCCCGGACAAGCATAGGTATCCCATCGCCGAGATATGCGACGCATGCAGGCATTATTTCAAGGTGACAGGACGCATCGTGACCTTCGAATATGCCCTCATAAAAGGCATGAATGACGGCCGTGAAGACGCACTGAAACTCGCCGATATCACCAGGAGCTGCTCGGCGAAGGTCAACCTCATCCCGCTGAACGCGGTGGAAAAATCCGGTTTTTCGCGGCCCGACAGGTCAAAAATCCACGAATTCGAGAGTACATTGAAGGAAAGCGGTGTCCCTGTGACCGTGCGTGTCGGCAAGGGGGACAGCATTGATGCCGCCTGTGGGCAAAAAGCGCACGTTGCCGTAAGGGGCGCTCATCGCTTTAATCAGGTTCAGCCCGCCCAGCGCTTCGGCGGGGAAAA
>CAZDNQ010000451.1:0-4344 GCA_964506605.1 uncultured Victivallis sp.
ATCCCCACTGACCAATGAAATTAGCGTCAGTGATCTTCCAGGTGTTCTCATGCCACTTGTCGCCTTCCGGGATATCCCACTTGTTTCCAGCGCTCTTGTAGCCGGTCGTCGATTCATACATGATCAGCTTGAGAGTTGTCGGCTTGTCGTTCTTCTCGCGTTTTGCGACCACGGTTATCTCATAGCCGGTGGTCTTCGGCTCGAGAAAGGAGGAATGCAGCCTGAAATTGTGGTTGGGGGGAATCCCGTTTCCGAAATCGGCCTTACCGCAGGATTCATCGAGAAAGTTCACAATGCTCATCCTGTCGGGATCAAGCTGTATGATTCCTCCGTCAATGTTGGTGCCGATGCGGCAGTTGACAGTGTCTGTTTTTGAAAAGTCCCCGCCCCAGGGGAACGGCTTGGAGGAATTGCCTTTGGCCAGTTCCACAAGGGCGGAGCTTGGGGAAACCACAAATACCGGGATTTTTGTCAATACAAGCTCGGAACCCGCCTTCAACGGCGATTCCCTGCCGGAAAGATCAACTGTCTTCACATCCGTATCGAACTTGATGCTGTGTTTTGCATTCGGAGACGACCACGTCGCCAGGACATTGCCCGATGCTGCCTGGAACATGAATCCATAGGCGCCTTTGTCGACATTGATCCAGCCGATATATTTCGGTTCGGCGCCGAGCGTGGAGATCATGGTCTTCAAGGCGTCATATGCAGGGCGCGGACTGGAGTCTGAGCGTATTATCCCATGGGTGAGATTCTTGCTTTTGCCATAGACCGCCGGTCCCATCGCCTCAAACCAGAAGATGCGCTGGAAGCCCTGGGCCATTGAAAGTATGTAAGACTTTGCCATGGCTTCTGCCTGGATGGCGTCGGACTCGGCATCGGGCTTGGTTTCAGTTGCGCGTCCTATTTCGGTGATCCAGAGAGGCATGTCCACCTTCTGCTTGTTTTCCGCCAGCATCTTCCGGATTGTGCCGGCCATGGTGAGATAGCCCATCTCCCCGCCGCCTTTCAAGGTATATCCGAGGTTCTCATACGGATGTACGCAAACGAAATCAAAATGGTCGGCGGCGCCGGCCTTGATAGTCCTGTCGAAGAAACCCACATCGAAGTTGGCGCAGCTGATCCCGACCATGCAGGCTGGGTCGGCCTTCTTCGCCGTGTCGTAGGACTCTCTTACAAGCTCAGCGTAATCCTTCGGCTTGTCGTTCGACTTCGCGAATCCTCCGTTGAACTCATTCCATACCTCCCAGTACCTGATGTCGTTCTTGTAATGTGTCACGACGGCCTTCACATAGTCGCGCCAGGTCTGGATGTCCTTCAACGGACACGAAAGTGGATTTCCGTCCTTGGTGGCCCATTTTGCGAAGAACCAGAGTCCGCCTATGGTGTGTATTCCATTCGCCTTCGAGTTTGCGAGGATCGCATCCATCTCCTCCCAGTTCCATTTCCCCTGTTCCGGTTCCAATCTGTTCCACGGGGTGAAGAGGCGGATCCATTTCAATCCGGCCTTCTGGAGGAGAGGATTGAAGGTCGTATACTCGGTCTTTCCTTCAGCGCCAGGCGCGATCCCCCAGGGACTTGCATCGTCCCGCGGATCGGATCCGGAGGCAGTTTTGTCTTGGCAGAAGGAGACAGATGCTAATAAAGTCAAAGAAACAAAGAGAACGAATTTGTGCATGAAAATCACCTTGTGTTATTACGTCACTTAATGACGCTTTCAACATTGTCATATCACCTATGGTTGAAATCCCATCTACTATATGTATTTTTCAACCACTTCTTTTCATTTTTACGTCAGGCTTGCCTGACCTTGGAGCGCGGGAACTTGTTACCGCCTTGTTCCGCGAAATTCATTTCGAGGCTCTTTTTAGGACGGAATGAATTCCGTCATTAAAGGCGGCAATGAATTGCCGCACTCCACGGATTCGCTTCGCTCATCAAGAACCATTCAGACTTCTATGCTGACACCTGACACCTGAATTCCATTACTTCGATATCAGCTTCACGTCCTTGAACCAGGCGACTGGCAGCTTGCTCTCCAGGTTCCCCTTGTTGAGATAGAAGCAGAACTTCTTCGCAGGTCCGTGCCAGGTGCCATCCTTCGCGCCACCCATCGGTTCATACTTCATGACCTTTGAGGCCTCAGGAGATTTCGCCTTGTCCGCAAGATATGATGACATGTTG
This sequence comes from uncultured Victivallis sp., assembly GCA_964506605.1. Classification (GTDB taxonomy): domain Bacteria; phylum Verrucomicrobiota; class Lentisphaeria; order Victivallales; family GWF2-50-93; genus GWF2-50-93. The sequence continues at coordinate 2,185 of CAZDNQ010000451.1, forward strand.
AATGTGACAGTCTGCCAGTCGGCGCTGGGAGTAAGCTTAAGCTTGAACTGGTGCGCCTGCCCGCCGCTGTCCACCGCCCTGAAGACGATGAACTTCGAATCCGGGAACTTGACCTGGAATGATATTTCGGAGATGTCCCCTTCGACCTTCTTCATTACCGTTACATATGCGCCGCCCTTGGTGAAGTCGCCTTCGATCTTGAGGCTGCCGTCAGCGTCAACGCTCATCTTTCCTGTTGCCCCCGGGAACTCCTGCCCGTTGTCGAAGTTGAATCCGTAGTTCGCGGCCTTGTCGCCGGCAGTCAGCACAATTTCCCCCGCATGGCAGGTGAGTACGGATGCGGCGATCGCGATTGTCATCAGCATCTTCTTCATTTTCAAATACTCCTTATGTTATCGTTTGAATTGCTATGGTATGTTTATCGTCGACTTTTCATCCTGCGACAGGAACCACTGCAGGCCGGTAGACGAATCATCTGTGGTGCAGCCGTTGGACACCTCGTTTGTGAGCCTGTTAATGGTTGCTCCCTCGGCGTGGCCATCGAAGAAGAGCGCACCCATGCTCAGCCGGTGCGCGAGCCATGGCATGGTTAAAAGCCCGCCTCCATAGGATGTCTTGTTGTTCGCCTGGAACTCCTTGGCGCCGACTCCGGGATAGGATTGGTTTGGATTTACAGTCTTATTTGCTGAACAGCATGCGAGCGCAATCATGTCTCCAGGCTTGTAAATGTTCGGAAGGTAGATGCCGATGAACCAGTCGCCGCTGTCAAGCTTTTCATAGATTGAGATGTTCTTTTCCCTGTAGGGGCCTGATGTGGAGGCCCTGAATATCCCGTCGTATCCGATAGCGTCGCTTACGTCGGCTGGATTAGTCTTCGGTTTCGAGTACTTCGGGCATCCTGTGGCCTCAAGGTTGGAAAGATATGCCGGATATACGAAGGATCTCCAACGGGAGTCTGCACCTGCGCCTGCCACGACAATTGCATTCGCCATGGTGAAATTATTGTCGCCGGAATACAGTGAAAGCGCCAGCCCCGACTGTTTCTTGTTGCTCATGCATGTTACGAGCTTCGCGGTCTCCTTCGCGGACGAGAGGGCGGGTAGGAACAGCGCCAGGAGGATTGCGATGATCGCAATGACCACCAGGAGCTCAATCAGCGTAAACGCTGTTGAGCGCTTCGCCCTACGGGCTACGCCTTGGCACGCGAGCATCTCTATCAATGTGAATGTTTTTTCAATTTCCGGAGCCGGAAAGGAAAAACATGGATGATTGTTTCCAGAAGGATTCATTCTATCTTCAACTCGTCCTTTGATTCCTTCTTCGCGGCGTCCCCAGCTACGGCCTCTCCGGCGCCGACCGTAACCTTGAACGTCGGCAGATAGCGGTAATAGACTTCGAGCATCAGGCAGCAGAGCGAGGTTGAGAAAATAAGGTGATCAAGCCCTTTCAGGCTTTCTTCACCCTCTCCGTTCTTGTTCTTGTATTTTTCCAACGGCGATGACCAATGGCCGTCCGATTCCTGCTCTTTCATGAGAGCTCTCTGGAACTCCTTGTTCCATGTGTCCCAGCCGCCGCCGTTCCCGGAATATCCTTGGAAAAGGGCCTGTGTCTGGTAGTACCACTGGTATAGGCCGCGGGGGTTGGCCTGCGTCCAGTCGCATTTCATCAATGCCCCATTCTGGGTCGTCTCGATCCACTTGAGACCGGCCAGGGCTTCCTTTGATTTGCCTTCGCCGAAAAGCTGGAGACAGAGAGTTCCGACAGCTGTCATCGTCGCGCTGGCGCCCTTGCCCCCGGTAGGGCTTCCACTGTATGAGAATCCTCCGCTTGCGGCGTTGTAGCTGGTTTTCTTAAGACCTATGCTTTTCCCGTTTTCTATGGCGGTTTCAAGTCCCTTTACAGTGCATCCCGCCGCAAAGGCGGCCTTCAATGCCTGATAGTTCCAGCCTGCTACCGACAGGTCGCTTCGGGGTCCTCCGTCGCTTTCCTTGTTAGGATCATTCTTGTAATTGTAATTGTAGGAACCCAGGGAATTCTGGCCGTTGACCACTTTACCTATTGTCCTGTTCATGGCCTCTTCTATCATCGGGATCTTTGTAAGCGCATATGATTCGGAAAGGGCATATGCGACAATCGCATGCCCTTAGCCGTTTCCGGGCT
>CAZDNQ010000452.1:0-4327 GCA_964506605.1 uncultured Victivallis sp.
CAGGGAATACGTCCCAAGGCCGCCGCCAACATCATCAACTACATGGTCAGGAAAAGCTACGGAAAAGACCTTTCAAGCCCGACGGTTGTGGCATTGAATGGACAGCAGCCGACAATCGCATCTCTCGATACTCTTAGTTATCAGGCTTATTCCAGCCCGACTGACAAGATCGCCAAGCAGGCCAGCATTGGAGTTTCCCTGAGCATAACTCCGACGATCGCGAGCGAGTCGATCACTCTGGCTATCAACGCCTCTGTGAACAGCCTCGTGGGCTGGGGGAACGACAGCAGCCCCATCATCAACGTCAGGACGACAACGGCGAACATAGTGCTGAAGGACGGCGAAGTATTCACACTGTCAGGCTTGAAGAAGGACACTATCGCCAAGAGCGACGACGGAGTTCCGATCCTGAGGTCCATCCCTCTTCTCGGATATGCCTTCAGGCATGAGATCGACGTCAAGAAGACATCTGAGATCGTCGTGATCCTCACGCCTCACAAGGTGACTGCCGCAAACGCGACCAGCGAGAAGGACACCGGCAAGGTGAAGAATGTCCAGACTGAAGTCGATACGGAGAGGAGCGGAGTCGAGAAGTTTGTCGACAGGGTCATCCTCAACAAGGAACCTGGCAGCAACTGAAGAGATGAGAATAGGATAGGAACTGCAGGCAAACAGCAAATAAAGGATTGATACAGCCCCCGGTTTTTTCCGGGGGCTGTATCATAAATAAAAGAAAGGATAATCCGTTTAAAGACTGGTTTTCAAGGATGTCCGTGCCGGAAAGCAATCCAACCCCCGCCAACCGGTATGGACATCCTTCTTTTTTGCAGTGATTAGAATTCTAATCTTTCTCCTCCCAGGGCTGGCATCTTGACCGATTCTGCATAGTTATTGCCTGTTTTTGACAAGAATAAATTCCTTTTGGAAATACTTTATCTTCATTCAAAAAGGAGACTCAATGAAAAGAAAAAGCATAATTTTCACAGGCAAGGAACAGGTCGAACTTATCCAGGAAGACATTCCAGCGCTCAAGGACGAACAGATACTCGTTGAAACCGAGAAGACCCTCATAAGCACAGGTACTGAAAGTACCGTCTACCGCAGGAATTTCGCTCCGGGCACCCACTGGGACAACTGGGTCAAGTACCCGTTCTATACCGGATACCTGAACGTGGGGAAAGTCGTTGAGGTCGGAAAGAATGTCAAAGGATGGAAGAAAGGCGACAGGGCTGTCTCCCGTTCCGGACATTCCAGCCATATCATAGCCGACACAGATTCCGGGATTGTGGCCGCAAAGGCTGCGGACGGCGACTGCACTCCTGTCAACAGGGCAGTCAAGGTGCCGGACGACGTCATCGACGACGAAGCCGTCTGGATGGGCCTTGGAAAGATCGTCCAGGTCGGCGTCAGGGCCGCAGAGCACAAGCTCGGAGATGATGTCGTCATCATTGGGCTTGGTCTTCTCGGACAGCTTGTAGTGCAATATGTGAAAAACCTCGGAGCATCCGAGATCATCGCGATCGACACTTCAGCGAAGAGGCTTGAGATGGCGAAGGCGCATGGCGCGACCCAGATCCTCAAGATGACGTCCGCTGAGGCGGAACCAATCGTGAAGAAGCTTACAGATGGAAGGAAGGCGGACGTAGTGTATGACGTCACCGGCCATCCTGCGGTCTTCGCAACTGCGCTCCCGCTTGCAAGGAACTTCGGTACGGTCGTCCTCCTCGGAGATCCCGGGGCGCCGAATCTCCAGACGCTTTCCCCGGATCTTATCACCCGCGGGCTGAGGATCGTCGGTGCGCACGACTGCCATCCTCCGGCTATGCCGAACGAATACGTGAGATGGTCGTCCCAGCAGATGTACGAGCTCTTCCTGAAATATCTTGCCAGGAAGCAGATGAAGGTGTCCGACCTGATCACCAACCGCTTCAAGCCCGAAGACTGCAAGAAGGCATATACCTATCTGCAGACCGACCGCGAGAACGCCATGGGCGTGATCTTCGACTGGAAATAAATCCACGTGGGGAAACTCGCGTATTTATATAAGTAGGTACGGGCTTCAGCCTGTACCATTCTTGCTACGTTTTTCAGCTTGGCACCTTTCCCTTGCCCCTTGCCAAAAGTGGTTTTCCATGGCGGCACTGTTGCAATTCAGACTTGAATCCACAGTATATTATGAATGTAAAATGATGCAATGCAATAATTTGCTTGGAATGGCACCGGTTTTCCGCTTGCGCAATGTTATCAGCTTGTCCGCAATGACTTAACTTGCGACGACCACTTTATTCCAGTAAGTTAAACGAAAAATAAGGAGAATTGAAACATGTATGTAAAAAGAATGATATTATTCACTTCAGGATTGATAATTCCTTGTATGGCCTTGGCTCTTCTTGGAGGCGAGTATCCAGATGCAAAGGTTACACTCAAGGTTGTTGACGAGGAAGGCAAGTCTGTTGAAGAAGCCGGTGCCGGCATAGGTTTTTTTGGTCGCAAAGGTGAAGACAGGAAAGGTAAAACAGATAAGGACGGGATATTCAGTGCGCAATCTCCCGCCCATGATGGTGAGTTTGCGTTTATCGTGAAAAAAGATGGATACTACAACACAAATGGCAGGGATAAGGTTAAAATGCCTGACGGCAAACTCGAGCAAAAGGATGGGAAATGGCAGCCGTGGAATCCTACAATTGAAGTAGTACTGAAGAAGATGATAAATCCGGTTCCGATGTATGCGAAAAGGGTGGAGGTCGAAATACCTGAACTGAATAAGGAGATCGGATATGATCTTGTTGCTGGTGATTGGGTAGCCCCGCATGGGAAGGGTATTACAACAGATATTATGATTCAGGCGACAAGAGATGACAGGGGCGGATGGAAGGATTTTGACTGTTCCTTGAAATTAAGATTCCCAAATAAAGGAGATGGGATCCAGGGCTATTTTATAGAGAATTATAAAGTTGACAAGGGTAGTCAATTGCGATTGCCTCATAATGCACCTATAAACGATTATAAGGACGAAATTTCATTTTCTTTTGGCAGGACTCCGGAAAAGGGCCCTTATGGGTATAAGGCCAAGGATGGTCAGAATTATTTTCTCAGGATAAGAAGCGAAGTTGATGGAAATGGAAATATAATTAAAGCCATGTATGGAAAGATTTATGATGATTTTATTATTAATTTTGGCGGTCAAAGGAAAACTTTAGGAATACGGTTTATATACTACATCAACCCCGACGGCACCCGCAACCTGGAGTTTGACCCGAAAAAGAACCTTTTAATACCGCCAGGCAAAGAATACGACAAAGAATATAATGACTGCACCAATTTAGCACCATAAGTATATGCTTAATATAAATCGGTGCCATTCCAATTATCTCTCTGTAATATAATCAGATACGCCTAAAATATTGCTTTCATTCGGCCATATCCGCCAGTCACTTCTCCTGCATGGAGCCATCTTTCTCCGGATCAGATCTGCTCCAGGATCACACTGTCGAATCCGGCATCGGTCCCGGGAAGGCTGAACACGGTCATGAAACGGTGCCTTCTGGTTTTCTCCGCCGTGCTGACGCGCAGCGCATGCCATGGCTTTCCACCGTTTCTGACTTCAATGTATTTTTTTACCGGAATGCATGTCTCCGTTGAGACTTTCTCATCCACGCCATGGAACCGGATCCGGCATCCTGAAAGATTTCCGTAACCTGGGATTTTTCCTGAGGAGATCTTCTTCCATGGGAAGTCCGATCCCCAGCTTATCGTAAGTCTCCTCGGTTCCTTGCATTCCACATCGTCTATTACAGCGAACCCTTTTCCGCGAATTCCGCAGACGGTCCTTTTCCAGCTTTTCAGCCCGAGAGAGGAGGGGTAGTAGCATGACAGATCTATTTCAGCCCTGAGCAGATTTCCATTGGAGATGGGTTTCATCCGTGGAGGATTAATATCGAAAGGAGGCGGCGCCATCCAGACGTGTCCGTCGTTATGTTGTCCCTTCCCGTCTACAAGCAATACATTGTGCTCGCTGCTCACCTTGCACCAGGTATAACCGGTGTCGGCCAGGATCCATTTCCCGTCGTAGTTGAAGAGGATGTTGCCGACGTCGGGGTGGTGGTGCCCGTAGTTGTAGGTGTGCCTGTCATTCTCGAAGAGCTTGTATCCCTGGGGCGGACCGGTAAGGAAATAAGCCTTGGATTTCGGATCCAGGTTCATGACGAAATATCCGCAGTCGTCGAAATATCTGCATGCTGATTTCGATATCTTGCCCTGTTTGAAATCGGACGGGCCGAGCTCCGGCGCCCATAGCATGTTCAGGAAGTTCACGAGGATGCAGTGG
>CAZDNQ010000453.1:0-4318 GCA_964506605.1 uncultured Victivallis sp.
CTGCGGACACGGTGGTACTTTTCCAACTGGAAGTAGTTGCTGTAGCAGACCACCGAGAAATCTGAAAGGTCCAGCGAATATGAGAGGGAGCTGCCAGGATTTATCACCCCTATTATGACGCCTGCATACCCGCGGCTGTAGAGCATCTCTACAAGTTCACCGCCTCCCGTCCGATTGTCCAGCTGGTAAGCATCGATGAAAAATCCATGTTCGGGGGCCATCTCGAACATGCTTGAAGGCCCTCCCCTGGCCGGGGGCTTCCGGTCGCACAGGTATGCTATGCCTATGGAATTGCCTTTTATGCTCCTCCGCCTCCTGCTGGACGACATTATCGAGAATACCATGTTCGGCCTGTAGCGCATCTTCTTGGCCAATGCGAGGACCTTCCTGCGTGTATCCTGTGCAGGAAGCGGGCTTCCGGCCATGACAAGGCTGACAGTTGACTTGCTGACGCCTGCCTTCCGGGCCACGTCAATTATGCTTGGTGATTTGGCCATGCCGACAAAATAGCTCCCTCCCGCAGTAATTTCAACCGTTCCAAAAACGTCTTCGTTTACAGCCTGCGCTCCCTATGGTATAATTGGTCAGAAATGCGGGATTTGCGAGGTGGCATATGGATTCAAACGGAACTTATCGGACTGTCAGGAACGCTTCCATGGGGATTTTTACCCTCATAGGGCTTCTTGCAGCCATGCCCTGCATTCTAATTTTCGATTTTAGACGTGTCCTTCGAAGCCACTTAGGCGAAGTAGGATTGATGATTGATGCTTTCAAACGTAAAATTGAAAATCCGTCTTCGCCGAGAGGCTACGCCGGATACAGTCAGAAACTGAAAATCAAAAATGCATTCACTCTTATCGAGCTGCTCGTGGCTGTGCCCGCCATAGCTGGCAAGGCGACTGTGTCCGGCGTAGCCTCTCGGCGAAGACGGACGGCGAGAGCAGTTCGCTTCACTCTTATCGAACTGCTCGTGGTGATAGCCATAATCGCCATCCTTGCCGCACTATTGCTCCCGGCCCTCCAGAGCGCCAAGGAGAGCGCAAGGACGATCTCATGCGTGAACAATCTCAAGCAGATTGGCTATGCCCACCTGAACTACGGGTCGGATTATCAGGAATTTATTGCGCCAGTATGGGTTGATGGCTCAATAGCTCCCGGATATCCTACATACTGGGCCGCAAACTGGTGCTCTACCGTCTATCTGGGACAATATTTCAACAATCTGGCAGGTTCTGCCTCTACTGGTTCTCCAGGATGGGCTGGATGGGTCAAGCCAGAACTGAACTGCCCCACTGCATACAACTTCTATGCCGGGACAAGCAACCCAAATCTTATAAGGTATGGCATGAGGACTGACATAGGATGGGTCGGTAACAATGTCAACAACTGGAACATTAAGATGGTCAAGATCACCAAAGTGGCTAAACCATCCCAGGAACCACTCATATTTGATGCTTTCTGCGAACGATTCGGAAATCCGGAATTCTATGGAAAAAAGGACAATATACAGACCTGGCTGTCCAGCTACATGGGGCTGGCCAGGCGCCATGGCTCCGGGAAGAATGCCACCAACATATTGTTCATTGACGGCCATGTGCTGAATACGCCTGCGGTGCAGTCCTCAAAAGACTCCGGTGAAATCTACTGGAAGGCATATAATTGATTTCCCTTCTTTCGGAATCAGCCCTGCACGCATTCGATCTCGAAGACTCCGACGCCTTTCAATGCGAACTTCGCATAACGGCTTTTCCCAAATGAAGCAATCGTACATGAGATCTCCGACCCATTGACTGATATTGCAGGTTTTGATCCTCCGGAAAGAGGAAGCATCACCTCGGTCTCATCCGCCGAAGAAGCCAGCAGGAGTTTCTGTCCGCCTCCGGTCCTCTTCCAGGAATAAGCGGCATATCCTCCGGAATTCTCATATTTGACCACTACGTCCGCAGACTTTTCGCCGGTATAAGTCCACCGCGGGGAGATTCTCGCCTTGCCGAAGGCGACACCTGTGTCCTTTATACCCAGAAGCCCTTCAACCAACGCATAGACGACTGCGCCCGCACCCCAGTTGTCGGGAATTCCAAAGGAAACATCCGTCCTCGGTAGCGCCACAGGGCTGTCAGAAAGAGTGATGGCAAGCACAAGCCAGACATTGTCTGTCTCCGACGCGGTCAGAGTCATCCTCCTGATCAGTTTTTCCGGATGCGGGTTCTTCATCCCGTATACATACACTCCGACATTGTCGAATTTCGAGTTGCCCCCGCGCCACGCTATGCGCAGGTCCGGAGATATGAACCTTCTTTCACCGCCTGCAAATCTGGAATCCTCAGGCATGAACCAGCTAGCTATCTGATGGTTCCTCTCCATATACTGCACATACCTGCTGCCGTCGGAATATTCAAACGTCGCCCAGCCGGCAAGAGAATGCCCCCCGGACATGGCGTGCAGGAAATAAACTGATTCCGCCTTTTTCCCTATCTCAAGCATGACCTCGCGTTTGTAAAGAGGCCTTGTCGAAAGCCCGATGCACGCCCTGCGTCCGTTCTTCTCCGGATCTATGACATCAAAGGGGATTTCCTGAAATTTCCTCTTCCCGACCGGCATCCCGGACAGATCGTTCCCGCCTTCGTTGAGCCAGCCAACCGGGTTTGGATTCTTCCATTCAGTCCCTTTAAAATCCACATTTGCGGACTTCGCAAGATCAACTGCTGCGAAGTTCGCAGAAATATTGTCTGGAACCTTGTCACCCCTGAGACAACACGGGAAATATCCTTCATGGGCCTGCCCCCATTTGATCATCCGTCCAAGGATATCGATACCATATTCCTCAAAACCGTTCTCAAACGCCCCGTGCGCAAGTTCTCCTGCAACAATAGTCGTGACACCGCCGTTCATGTATTCCCACTGGTCGTTATGGCCTGAAAACCCCTTTTCGAACGGCGGATAAATCTGGTAGAACTCGCCCGGCGCCCCAAGGGGCATCTTACTCCTGATGTCCTGGTACGTCCTAATTATGGCGGCACACTGTTCCGGCCTTATGCCGCGGTTCAGATCGTAGGAGTTTGAAAGGGAAACCTGTTTCGATTCGTCGACTCCGAAATCCCGCTTGAAGGTTTTGTCTTCCGGCACATGGTGGGTGAAAAATTTCCTGTTCCATGAAATCTTATCAAGACGTTTCCTTATATCCTTTTCTGTCTTCAGGAATTTCAACGCCTCTTTCTTCCTGCCGGAGCAGCTAAGCATTTCCGCCAGATATGAGCAGCTCATCGCGAAGCCGGTATTGTCGCCATGCATTATTCCGAACCGTGTCTTGTCCTTGTCAATGCACATAGGACCGCCCTTGCCGGTTATATCGTACGAAGACATGAAATCCCAGGTGTCAATGGTATACCCGCGTTTCAGCAGGCCATATTTCCTGCTCCACCTGTATGGATCCCTCATGCTGTAGTTCATCGCCTTGACCGCCTTGTCCAGCATCCCCTTCATCCACTCGTCATCGCCGGTCGCCTTCCAGGTGTAGTAGAGCCCTTCGACAAAAAGATATTCGACATCGTTCTCCACGGGAATGCGCTCGAAGCGCCAGTCCCTGTCGGCGGTCATGACAAAATCCCCATAGGAGAATGTCATGTCGCGCCAGGTTGGATTCGGTCCGCACTTCTCTATCCTGTCCCAGATCATGCCGTCCTTGCGCTGGTAGTCTGCATAGAGCTCGATGCCGGTCTTGAGATCTCCGCCGTCGAAGTATTTCATCCCCTTGAGCGTGTGGACATGGTCGCGGAGCCAGCATACATAATACTTGTAGAATTTATTTCCAAGCTTTATAGTGGTCGAACCCTCCGACCAGGAGGTCATTGTGAACTTCAGCATTTCGAGGAGCTTCGAGTATCTGCCGGAGCCGTCCTTCAGGCATGTCTGGCAGGCGACCCTGAAGGAACCCGAAGAAACCGTCCTTCCGTGTTCATCGAGCAGAAATACCGTATGAGTCCCGAGGGAACCTGAAATCCTGAATGTCCTTCTTGCCCTGATCCCTGCCCTGAAATACTCCCTGCCGGCCCCGTCGCGGACAGACAGCAATCCTGTTTTGTCCGATCGGACGGTGACAGTTTCAAGCGGGGTGAATATCTTCGCGCCATTTTCGATATGCAAGATTTAATTTCCTTTGTTTATTTATGTCTGGAATTTGGATTTTGGAACTTGTAGTTTCATTGTAATCAAGGCGTCGCCCAGCCGTTGAAGTCGCAATAAAGGGAAGGCGGCCAATACTGGTCACCTGTGGTCCTGGCGGAGATATCCATCTTTGAAAGAGACTCCACATGGCAGT
>CAZDNQ010000454.1:0-4306 GCA_964506605.1 uncultured Victivallis sp.
AATCATATCAAGCTCTAAATCTAGTTACCCCACATAAGGCCAGCGAAATGTACTGCCCCGAAACTCCGGATGACGATAAACAATTGTTGAGCGGCGACTGTGTAGAGGCATTAAAGAAGTTAATTACCGAATGTGAGCTGTATATCAAAGGTGACAGAGCTCAGGGAAGTCTGTTTCCGGAAGTTAGAGCAGAAGATGCTACAGGAGCCACGGCACAACATCAGCAGCCGCTTAATTGATCGGAGAGGGGAGCAGGGGGATGGCAAGAGAGGATGTTTACAAATCATTTATTGATGAGATTGATTCTGTTTTAACTAATGTCAAGGATGAAAAAGTTCTGGACTTTATTTTGCATAACATATTGCCGGATATAGTAATCAGCACATTATATATCTTTGAAGATTGCGAATCTCCAATAGAGCAACTATTGGGTGGTGCTTTAATAGAAGCCTTAAAACACGACAATTTGTATATTGGAACTCAAGAAGAAATTCAAGTTGGGAATAGGAAATATAGAGCAGATTTTATGATTCAGCCTTTCTATGGTGATTCGCGCTGTGATTTTAAAATTGACGTCGAGTGCGATGGGCACGATTTCCATGAGAAAACAAAAGAACAGGCTGCCAGAGATAAACGCAGAGATAGATCTATTCAGGCTAAAGGTATACCCGTTTTAAGATTTACCGGTTCTGAAATATGGAACGATCCAAAGAAATGCGCCAAAGAGGTAAGGAGCTTTGTGTTAGACCATATTGAAAGAATGAGGTAGGTGGTAAACATGACAGCGCAGCTTGAAAACGGTTATACACGAATAGCCAATGAATTGATGGACATTATTGCGCAGACAAAATTTAATGGCAGCCAGTTCCGCATTATCATGGCTGTTGTCCGCTATACTTATGGATTTAACCGTAAAAGCGCTGAAATGTCTGTTTCTTATCTCGCCAAAGCAACGGGATTACCCGAGCGCCATGTTCGCAAGGAAGTGGACAGGCTTTTATTAGGAAATATATTGATCGAGTATAAGGAACCGACAAAAACAAGCTCAAGGGAATTAGGACTCAATAAAAACCATTTGGAGTGGTGCATTTGTACCAGTGGAGCAGATACACCAGAGGTGCAATTACACCTTACAGGAGAGGTGCAAATAGACCGGAGGGGAGGGGAGCAATTACTGCACTCAGGAGGGGTGCAATTGCACCCCCAAGAAAGACAACTTAAAGACAATATTAAAGACAGTATTAAAGACATGCTTTTTGAGCACTGGAACTCCCTCGGGATAATTGTTCATCGTCCACCGATGTCTCCGGATATATCAAAAGCTCTTGATAAGGTCGTAGCAAAACCTGATTTTTTCATAACCTGCATGGATCACTATTCCAAGATGTATCATGACAAGAATTATGGACTATGTAATTATGCTTGGGGACTAACAACATTTATTGGCAGGAGCAAAGGATATAAATATTTCAGCGATGACGGAGAGAAGTGGATTAATTATCAAAATGACACTAAACAGAGAGCCAGTCCTCGGACAAGCTCAAACAAAGCTGCCCTTGTCGATCAGTTCCTTGGATTGGGGGATGTAAACAGTGGATAAAAAACAGGTATCATCATTCCTTAAGCAAATTATCGGCGCATATACGACTTTTGAGCCAACGCCAGAGCGGGTAGAGATATGGCAGAGGCATTTGGAAGATATTGACTATGACCTGGCTGTTAAACGATTGGACAAGCACATTTTGACCAGTAAGTTCCCGCCAACCGTCGCTGAGATTGTAAATCCTGACGAAGCAGCTAAACGGAGACAAAAGGCAGATCCGGACACGCTCAGTCCAGCTGCGCTTATGCAGGGGGGCTATATCACAGTAAGCGGATAAAAGCAGAGGAGGGCAAGCATCATGACCAGGCTGACTGAAAAGCAGGCCCGGGAGCTGCTGGGTGACAAATACCCCGGGCCGCCTAAAGCAAATAAATATTACAACCAAAAAGCGGTGGTGGACGGCATTACCTTCGATAGCCAAAAGGAAGCGGAGTTCTACTGTCATCTTAAACTCCGCGTCCGGGCCGGAGAGGTAGAGAGCTTTGATCTGCAGCCGGAGTTCATTCTGCAGGAAGGATACACTCATAACGGCAAAAAGATTCGGCCGATCATCTACAGAGCTGACTTCCAGATCAACTACCCGGACGGCAGGAAAGAAGTGGTTGATGTAAAGGGCCACAAAACCAAAGAATACCGGCTAAAAAAGAAGCTGTTGCTGATGCGGTATCCGGGGATCTGGTTCACGGAGGTATAACTTGAATGTATTGCAGTATTGTTCCCCGGAAGTAACAACCAGACTCATTGATAAAGCCATAAGAACGGGGAATAAAAAGTATCTTGAAAAGATGTTGGAATGGTACCACATAAATCCAAGCAGTGAAATGGAAGTTATCAATCAATCAAACAGGTTATGGGTTTTTGCACATTGGAGGGAGGAGTAAGGAATATGGAATTATTGCAATGTCCGGAATGTGGTAAACGGCCAATTCTTAGTTCGCTGGAACCAGAATATCAAACCATGAAATATTTTTGCAGCGTCCATTGCCCTATCGGTGACTGGAAATCTACTGAAGAATTGGCGGCAGCAGATTGGAACAGACGAGTGAGGGAGTATAAGGAAGAGGCGAAAATAAGGGTTGTTTCATTTGAATCAGAACAAAATGACCACGGCGATTATTACGCCCGAGACGTAGCAAAGACTTATACGGAAAAACTGGAAGCGGAAAATGCAGCCCTCCGCGAAGAAAACGCAAAACTGCTTGCCGTAGCGGAGGCGGCGAAAGAGCTTATATCTAATTATTGGAACGCCAGGGAAAACGGCAGACTCGCCAAAAAACTTCAACAAGCCCTTGCCGATCTGGAAGGAGTGAAAGGATGAAATGCATAGCTAAACCTTGCAACGGTAATCTCCGAAAGCTCAAAGACGGTAAATATAGGTGCGAGAGCTGCAAGCGTAAATTTGAAATGGTGGCCGGCAAGCTGAAGCAAGTAGCAGTATAGGAGGTTAGATCCCAAATGATTAAAAAAATAAACAAACGAGACCTGATTCAAACTTTGCTGGTGGTAGCTATCTTCGTTATGGCGGTCTATTCATTCATCCCCCAAGATATAACCGAATCCGAGCCGCACATGGCGCAGGTTGACCAGCTGGCAAAGTTGGACCAGGGAAGTGTAATAAAGATGAGCAAGACGCCAAGTAACAAGTATTATGTCTGCGTCCGTGGTGAAGATTCGAACGGTAACACAATCGAAGAGGTATGGCAAGTGGCGCCGAGAACCTACCGAACCATTGAACTGACCGACACGATACAGAAGGATGATGTGACGATTGAATAATTAGAAAGACTAAGGGAGGGAGAGCATTGTATGTAACCGAGCACATTGCTTTAAGATATTGCCAGCGCGTGATCGGGATCCAGTCCGCGCCGGAATGTAAAGAATATATTGAGCAGAACCGGCCAGAGATCGAGCAGCACATACTGGTCATGTTTAAAAAGGCCACCTGGATCTATTGTGGGAAGATCGGTGAAGGCAATCCGAAAAGTAATTATTACGTTTACGAGAACTATCTGCTGGTTGCTGATAAAGAGAATGAAAACGCTGTGACATTGGCTCTTATTAAATATCCATTTCCCAGGGCGACAATCATTAAAGTTGTAAAGGATCTGACCCGGGAGATCAAACGAAAGCAAGCCAAGTATGAAAAGGTCGCTGCCGTTACTGACAAGCAGATGGCCAAGGAAAAAGCAAAGTTTGACGCTCTGGACCAGCAAGCTAATGAACTGAGAAAGCAGCTGCAGGCAATCGATCAGGCTAAGAAAGAATCAAGACATGCGATGGTTCAGATCCGGGCTAAGCCAGAAGCATTAGAAGAAGAGATCCGGGAGCTGGCATTTCAGATATGTTACGGAAGTTATTACACAGGGCACCAAAGGAAGAGTGGTTGATAGTTGAGGGGTAGAGAGAATTGGAGGGGTGAGAGATGTCGTTCTTTTCGGAAGCTGGACTTGCAGCATCAAGGTACCACGAAAACGAAAAAATGAGGTTGTGCCAGAAGTGTGGATTGTCTCTTACTTACGACGAAGAAAAAAGGGCTTATGTTTGCCCGAAAGGTCACGGTGAATGGAAGGATGGCGTTGTATCGGCACAGGTATTCCATCATAACGAAAGCACATGTGGATTCGGAGGGCACGCAAGCGGAAAGAGCTCGAGCACGGGCCGCAAATACGGGAAGAAAAAGAAGGTAAACAAGCAGCTGGTAGG
>CAZDNQ010000455.1:0-4305 GCA_964506605.1 uncultured Victivallis sp.
AATATCCTTTGCGCCTATCGTCTCAGCCAGGGCGACGGCGAAGGAGAGGAATATAGTGTTCCTGGCGGGGACATATGTCACAGGAATCCCGGGCTTCAGCCCGTTCTTGGGGACTTTGATGGAGGAGGTGAGGGCGGACCCGCCCCATTTCCTGAGGTCGATCTTCACGATGAAATGTTGTGAGGCATGGAAATGCCTGGCAATACGTCCTGCAGCCTTTAACTCGACCTTGTGGCGCTGGCCGTAGTTGAAGCTGATGGCGCAGCATTCGAAGCCTTTTCCGGCGGCATGTGCAAGCACTGTGGCCGAATCCAGCCCGCCGCTGAGTAGGATCACTGCTCTACGCTTTTTATTCATAAGAATATAATTTAACCACAGAACACACAGAATACACAGAAGTTATTGGAAAATAATCAAATTCAGAGAGCATGATTTCAAATGGTTCATTAAAATTCTATTTTCCGTGTGTTCTGTTGTCAGCCCCTATTCTGTTTTCCTGAGGTCTTTTCCGAAAGCTGCAAAGTAGATCGTGCCAATAAGGCCGAATGCAAATGCAGCGAGGAGGTTTAATTCGGGGCAGGCGACCCTTTCGAACCAGGGAACCAGGCTTCCGCCGAAACCGGTGAGCTCTGCGAATTTCTTATAGGTTGATGCATCCCATAGGAAGGCGCCGCCGAACGATGCGATTGAGACAATTATGTCGCGGATGAGATAATAAAGGCCGAAGGTCGCCGCCTTCTTGTCCTCCGGGGCGAGATCCATGATGAGCGCCTTGCGTGTCGGCTCCCCGAATTCCTTCAGCCCGCGGATTATGAAGGCTCCTACAAGAGCCCAGAACGAATGGGAGAAATATAATACTAGCGGAAATGCCGTGAAGAAGCAGAATGTCGCGACCACAAACGGCTTCTTGGTGGTCTTGTCGGCGAAATACGCGACCGGGACGTATATGAGCATGGCTGTCGCCATTTCAACTGCGGAGAGGATGCCGAAATTGAGTTCTGAGACGTTGTTGAGCTTTACGCACCAGACAACCGCGAATGCGTAGGGTATCTGCTCGCAGAAACGGATGAGGATGTCGGAGACCAGCAGGTTCCTGAGATCCGGATTCAGATATTTCAGGGCCTTCCAGGGATGGAGCGTCGCATCATTTTTCCTTTTTCCGTCGTCATCTATCATCACCTGCTGGATCACGAGCGAGAAGATTGCCAGAGCCAGTGCGACGCCAAAAGCCAGGCGTATTCCGGTCTTGTCGCCGAAATACAGGATCAGGACCCCGCCGATGATCGGCCCCAGCGCCATCGGGATACGCCTTACAAGAGAGTGCATTGTCACGCCCATAGTCCGCTTGTTCCTGGGAAGAACAGTTGCCACCATGTCCATTGTGGCCGGCAGAGATACGGCCGTCCAGGCGAGGAAGAATATCGAGCCGATGATGACAGCCTGCCAGTAGGGCAGGAGGATCACGATGACATAGCCGATTATGGCGATGATGTTGAAGAGCAGCAGCGCGCGCTTGAACCCGAGCTTGTCGCTGGCATATCCGCCGGGGAAGGAATAGAGGGCGTTCAGGAGGTTGTTGAGGCCGTTCAGAAGCCCTATTGAAAATGTTCCACCTCCAAGGGCTATCAGGTAGAGGGGAAGGAACCTTTCAGCCATCTTCTCGCCGAGTCCGATGAGGATGACCATGCACAGCATGGCTGCGATGCTTTTCCTGAGTCCGAAAAAGTCTGTCAGTTTATTCATGGCGGTGCAGGGTTCCGGCCTGTCTTATCTCAGCATTCTCGCGGCGGCGCAGGCGGCTCCGAAACCGTTGTTTATATTCGTGACCAGCACTCCGTTGGCGCAGCTGTTCAGCATTGCGAACATCGCAGTGAGCCCGTGGAGGGAGGCTCCATATCCGGCGCTTGTAGGCACGGCTATGACAGGACATGAGACCAGTCCCGCGACAACGCTCGGAAGCGCGCCTTCCATGCCGGCGACAACTATAAGCACATCGGCGCCGTGCAGGATCTTGACCCTGGAAAGGAGCCTGTGTATTCCGGCGACACCGACATCGGTGACTATTTCAGCGTTGCAGCCGCACGCGATTGCCGTATATTTTGCCTCAAGCGCGACCGGGAGATCCACGGTGCCTGCCGTTACGATCAGGATCTTTCCACGCAATTTCTTCCGGCTTCCGGAAAAAATACCAAGGACTTTTGCCTTCTCATCATAAAAAGCTTTAGGATATTTTTCAAGGATTGCTCTTGCAGCATCTGAATCGACACGCGTTGCCAAGGCAGGGTGGCCACGTCTGCTTATCTCATGTATGATCCTGATGATCTGCTCAGGGGTCTTCCCTTCGCCGTAGATGAATTCAGGGAACCCGCAGCGGTTCTTGCGGGAATGGTCGAGTTTTGCGAAATCAAGCTTTTCAGGACTATGGATCGCTCCGAGTTCGTGAAGGGCGGTGAGCGGATCCATGTGCCCTTTTCCGATCTTCTCGACAATCTTCGAAAGTTTGACTTTTGATTTCTGTTTCATTTCGCCGGTTCTCCGATGCTCCGACACGCCGTTACTTCCCTGATACTGCAGCCTTTACTATCGCCTTGTCGAAATAGTTCACCGACATCCCAGCGTCAACTATTACCGTCTGGGCGTTTATCCCGCTGGATCTCGGACTGAGCAGGAACGCTGCGACATTCGCAACTTCCTCGGTCTTCAGGGCGGATTTCCTCAATGTCGCCTTTTCAGCGAAAAGATATGGTTCGATGTAGCCCGGTATTCCCGCTGATGATGAGGTCTTGAGGAGCGACGCCCCGACGCCGTTGACCCTTATCTTCGTATCTTCGCTGAGAGATTTCGCCAGGAAGCAGATGCTTGAATCAAGGGCGGCCTTGACAGGCGCCATATAACCGTAGTTTTCAGCCGCCATGCGCGTCGTAGATATGGAGATTGTGACCATAGATCCGTCAGTATCCATATAAGGCTTGAAAAATCCTGCCGTCTGGATGAAGGAAAAACACGAAACATCCATTGTTTTCAGGAAATCATCCTTCCTCGTCTGGTGGAACGGCTTGAACCCGTCGGTATAGCTGGCGAAGGCAATGGAATGCACCAGCCCATAAAGCTTCCCCTGTCCGCCGATTTCAGCCGCCAAGGCCCGGACCTGCTGTTCATCGCCGACATCGCATATGCGGACAGTGCTTCCGGGAAACAGCTTGGTGACGAAATCATATTGTTCCTGCCCCAGCACTGAAAACATTAGTTCGGCGCCGGATTCCTTCAGCACTTCTGCGATGTGGAACGCGACGCTCTTGCGGTTTGCGACCCCGAATATGAGTATCTTTTTTCCTTCAAGCCCGAGAAAATCCATAGGGACTCCGATTATTAACCACGAAACATACTGAAAACACTAAAAGCAGACAAGGCAATAAGATAATATCTGTATGGATTATATCCAGTTATATCTTGCCAATCCTGTTATCCTGTTTAATATATGATATTGAACAACGATGGGGTGAAATCATGGCGATGGAGACGGATACGAACGAGCAGGTCCAGAGGAAGGAATACGACAGGATAGAGGCGGAAGTCACTGCGGAAGTCGAGAACGCCCTGCTCAGATATCTTGAGATACAAAAGATGTCAAAGGATCTCGAGGAGGAGAAGGCCCGGCTCCAGGAAAAGATTTCCGCGCACCTGTCGGACAGGAAAGACGGATTCTGGTATCCGGAGGTCAGGGGAATTCCGCTGAAAATCAGGTATTTCCGGGAAACGGAAGTTGAATACGATGAAAACGCACTGCGTTCCAGGCTTGGGGAGAAATACAAACAGATCCTAAGGCCGGACCTTAAGAAGATACGAGCCAATCTCAGGGATCTCGAGAAGCTGCTTGAGCCTTTGATCGACAAAATAGGCTCTCCGGACAGGGATATGGTTAAAAAAGCCATTGAATCTGGTACAATGCGCCCGGAAGACTTCGCCGGAGCATTCAGGAAACAGACAAGGACTCGTCTTGCTGTGATGAGGTTCCAGCAAGACAGGGAACAGGCGTAACTGGATGTTAAAAAACCAGAAAAAGATATTCTCGCACAAAGGCACAAAGCAAATAAATGGAGCAAAAGTTTTCGGAAAAGAGTCATCCGCCATCGCTGAGAAGTTTACCTGCCTTTGGCAGCGCCTTCGGCGACCAGGGCTATGGCGCGAAAAGAAGAAAGAACCCGTTTTCAAAAGGGTTTGTCTCTGTCCAGAGCGGGAAGCGAGAAGTAAACAGAATTCTTTTTTTCTTCGTGGGCTTCGGTTTTCTTCGTGGTGAGAATAATC
>CAZDNQ010000456.1:0-4290 GCA_964506605.1 uncultured Victivallis sp.
TCAGGTGGAGGGTCTGGTGAACATATCTGAGGCGATGGGCTCCGATGCCAGGATACATAATGTCAAGTTGAACAACAACGGGATTTCAATAGACTGAATACCGGTTTCATGGGAGGTGCAGGATGGATGGGATTGACAGGAAAAACAAAGGATTCACGCTCATTGAAATGCTGGTAGTGATTGGGATAATAGCAGTATTGGCGGGAATCCTTCTTCCTACGCTGTCGCTGGCGAAGAAGAGCAGCCAGCGGCAGGACTGCATATCCCATCTGAAACAGCTTGGGCTTGCGGTGGAGATGTACCATCAGGGGTATTCCGGCTGCCTGCCGAATGCCAGGACGGACCTGCTGGCGTTCAGTACGGCCGGGGAGCCGACGATAAAGACGCTGCTGCTGCCGTTTGTGAATGAGAGCGGCAAGGTTTTCTACTGCATGTCGGATGCGAATGCAGGCAAGCCTGGGAACGCCGAGGCGACAAGCTACCGCTGGAACTATACGAAGTCCGGGGAGAAGCTTACAGGGTTTGACAAGAAGGACCTCTCAAATGTGTTCATCATGCTGGACGGCGAGGAATGGCATAGGAAAAGTCCTGGCGGGCTGAACATGCTTTTCCTTGACGGGCATGTCACTTTTTGCAGTGATACGGAATACAACAAGCTGGTGGCGGAAGCCAGCGCGGAATGAAAACTTGTTATTAGTTTGACAGGAAACAAGGAGAACGCTTAATGCGTATGAACGGACAGGTAAGTCGGAAATGTTTTTACTTGGCGGTGGGGCTTTTCCTGCTGGTTGCGTTACCTCTTTTCTGTGCAGCGTCCGAACCAGCCGACGAGGTTGCCGGTTATTGGTTCACCGATGACAAGTCCTGTATTTTCAATATCTACAAGGAGGGTGATGGATATGTCGGTGACATCTGCTGGCTCAGCGAGCCCGGAAAAAAGGATGGAACACCGTATACCGACGAGCATAACCCGAGTCCGGAACTGCGTTCGAAGCCGCTGGTCGGACTGCGTCAGTTGAAGGTATTTCGCTATGCTGGCGGAAAACTATGGGAAGGCGGGACAATCTACAACCCAGAGGATGGACGGAGCTATTCGTCGTTTCTCCGTCTCAAGGACGACGGAAGACTGGAAGTGCGGGGATACATACTGGGTTTGTCCATCCTCGGGGGTTCAACTTTCTGGACACGCACAGGGAAACCTGCCATATCAGACAACAACTGAGCAATAGCCGGGGGAATAAGTGGAAGTCGGACGTCTTCAACTGGGTATTTTGCGGAAGAATACGATGGAGTAGCATGGACAGTGAAATCGGAAATCTGAGCAGGAAGGTCAATGCGATATACGGACTGCTTTTCAAAATGGGCATATGTGGAACGTCCTCATCTGGAACTGTGGCGGATCGCAGGCATGAGACCGAAATTGAGGTTGCGATAAGGAAGGCGATAGTGGAACTGGAAAGAGCCAGGAGCAGTTTCAAGTCGAAGCAGGTTATGAGGATAAAAGAGGAACTGGCTATGGTGGTCGAGAAAAAAACATAAATATCTGGAGCACTTGGCGGGATGTCTGTGGAAGACACAGGTACCCCGTTGTGTTGCGTTTTTTTTATTTTGCATGAATGGTGGAAATTGAGATGGGATGCCCGAAGGTACAGCGGTGCATTTGTAGATTTTAAAGGACTTATAAACATATAGGAGATAGGGAAACATGTTTTGGAAGAAGTGGGACGATAAATCGATAATAGGCCATATCATGTCGAGTTATGGGAGAAGACCGCTCAACGCGTATTATTATGCAAATACCTATCCGGCGGTGTATGCGGCGGCGGACCGGATGTTCGGCTCATGGGGCGATGCCATATCGGCATGCGGGCTGGACTATGGAGTTATCAGGAAGTACCGGAAATGGACCCGGAAGATAGTCATTGATGATATCAGGAGACTGTACAAGTCTGGAGAACCCATGAATTCCATCCATATGCAGAAGAAGAACAAGCCCCTGTACATGGCGGCCATCAAGAGGTTCAGGAACTGGGGTGCCGCAGTCAAGATGGTCGGCATAGACTATGATGGCAGCGTAAGGCTCAGGAGGAGCATGGGCAGGGACGATATAAAAAAGGAAATAGTCGCCCTTCACCGCAGGAATATTGATATGGCTTATCCTAACATGCGTGAGAACTACCAGTACCTGCTTGCTGCGGGGATGAAGAAGCTCGGGAACGGCAGTTGGGTGAAAGCCCGGAAGAAATGCGGGATACAAGATAATTTCTGGCAGTATGTCAAGAGAAGGGAAATGAATCCCCGGCTGAAGCAGAGCGCATGATGGGAACTGGAATAGGAGGGAAGTATGAGCTTTGAAATTGTTTTTGCGGTGCTGATTATGATCCTGGCGGTCAGGGGGATCAGGGCTTCGCAGGATCGCGGCATGAAAAACCGAAAGAGGATTTTGCAGCCGGAGAATAGAGGCAGCGGGGACAATACGGACACTGACAGGGATATTGAATGATGCCGGACAATGGAGCAGCCAGCGACGAAACAGGTACATGCCCGATTCCCGTCATGAACCCTGAGAGGAAGACGGTTCCGGTGGAATGTCCGTGGTGCGGCGATATTACCAGGATTGCAAGGTTGGAGGTTAAACGTTTCCATAGGATCTCCCCTGTCCACAAGATATGCGGCAGGTGCATGGGCTTCGTCAGGGAGGGATGTGTATCTTCGGAGGACAGGGACAGGAACTGGTTAAGTTCATTCTTCCGGTAGGAGGGGGCGCCTTTGCGATATTATGAAATGGGCATATTTAGAAATCAATTAGGACAAGGGGAGGATTTGCTGGATGGGGAAGAATGTTGACTACTGCATATCGGCTGTCAGGTACGATGGCGGCCGCAGGCACATAGACAAGGTCAGGGTGCATGCCGTTGCCGGGGACAGTATAGGGAATGCATGTGAAATTCCGAGGAGCGAAGTTGCCGCGGCCATGGGGGTCATGAGGAGTTTTATCACAATAACTGAGGATGCTGACGGCAACTGGGTGAAGGCCGGGGATGTGCGGATAATTGAAGTCAATGGAAAAAAACACCTGCGTACGGACTGCATGAAGGAGGATTCGGACTCTTTCGGCAACTTGCCTGAGTTCTGAACTGCCGATGAGTGGATGTGCAACAAAGGAGAAAAGGGAATGCTGAAAGAAGTAATTGACGGTATGCCGATGGCAGGGGTAGTGCTCAGCAGGAGCGGTGTTATTGAATTTTGCAACGACAGCCTTCTTGACATGACCGGATGGGGTGGTGCTGATGTCGTTGGCAGTTGCTGGTTTGAGACTTTCATACCGGAGAAGAATCGGATTAAACGGAAGTCTGAGTTCCAGGAGGCAATGGAGTCAGGTCTGGCGAAGATACGGCATGAAAGCGAGATACTGTCCCGTGACGGCAGGGAGATCTGTATCCTGTGGAATGGAACTGTCCTTCGCGACGGTAGAGGTGATGCGAGGGGCTTTGTAAAGCTCGGGCTGAACCTGGAGGAGATTCCACGTCCAGTCGATGGAGATCTGGACTTCATGAAATACGAGAGGATTGGACGCGCCGCCGCAGGTCTGGCGCACGACCTGAACAACCTCTTCTTTCCAGTCATCAACTACAGCCAGATGATCATGGAACAGACGCAGCCAAGCAGTGATCTACACGACTTTGCCAGACATGTCAGCCTGGCCGGAAAAAGAGGGAAGATGCTAACAGGACAGATACTCTCAGCTGCCATGGGAAGGAATGAGCCGGTGAAGCTCGAGGAACTGGACATCTCCGAGGTGGTTGTCGAATTCAGCGAGTTGATCCGTAGCATGCTGGGAGTGGACATCACATTTAAGATCGATGTCGGAACTTACGACGCCATCGTCCTCGGCGATAGAAACAGGCTGGAACAGATGCTCATGAACCTAGCCCTCAACTCTAGGGATGCGATGTCTGGTGGGAGCGAAATGTCCATCAGGATCATGGACGTCTGTTTTGAAAGAGCTGTCGCATGCCATGGGGGCGAGATTGCGCCGGGACCATACGTGCTGCTCACATTTTCTGACACGGGACATGAAATGGAGAAGGAAGTGCTGGACCGTATTTTCGAGCCATTCTTCACGACCAAGGAGAAAGGAAGCGGAATAGGGCTGGCGAACGTGCTGGACATTGTAAGGAAGCATGGGGCCCATATCCAGGTCTCAGCGCTCCCGGAGCTGGAACGACCTTCAGGATTTATTTTTACCGAATATTGGACAAGCAATAAATTCACATATCAAAGGGGAGG
>CAZDNQ010000457.1:0-4286 GCA_964506605.1 uncultured Victivallis sp.
GGCCTTATTCGCAGTCCTACATGCCGATGGGCAATCTGAGGATAAGGTTTCATGACCAGCCCGGGCCGGAGGACTACATGCGCGAGCTCGACATTTCGAGGGCCGTTGCAAAAGTCGCATACGAGTCTGAGAGGACGAAGTATGAGAGGACATATTTCACAAGCTTCCCCGACAAGGCCATGGTCATCAGGTTTTCTACGAAGGGCAGGGGGCGCCTCAGCTTCACGGTCTCGATGGACAGCCTGCTGCGGAATTCGCTGGCGCGGGTGGATGCGCATTCGATTTCAATGTCGGGCAGGGCGCCGGTGCATATCGATCCGGTATATTACAAGAGGGATCTTGTACAGTATGATGACAAGGAGGGGGTCTCCTTTGATGTCAGGGCAAGAGTCGTCGCCGAAGGCGGACGTGTTACATCCACTGAAAAGGAGATCGAGGTCAGGAATGCAACTTCTGCCGTCCTGTATCTGGTGTCGGCGACAAGCTTCAATGGATTTGACAAGTTCCCCGGAAGGGAGGGCCTGAATCCTGCGGTTGCCGCACGTTCTCTGATGGCGACAGTTTCGAAGAAGGCGTATGAAAGCGTCCTGAAGGCGCATGTAAGAGATTACAGGAAGCTGTTTGACAGGTGCGAGATCGATCTCGGTTCATCGGACAGGGACGGCCTTCCTACCGATGAGAGGTTGAAGACGTATGACGGCAAAAACGATCCGCAGCTTGCGGCGCTGCTGTTCCAGTATGGCCGCTACCTGATGATCTCGTCTTCGCGTCCTGGCACCCAGGCGACAAACCTGCAGGGGATCTGGAACGATCTCTTCAGGCCGCCATGGAGTTCGAACTACACGATCAACATAAACACGCAGATGAACTATTGGCCTGCGGAGCCTGCGAACCTCGCAGAATGCCACGAGCCATTGTTCGATCTGCTTGGAAAACTTGCCGTCACTGGACAGAAGGTCGCTTCTGGAAACTACGGCTGCGGCGGCTGGGTCGCCCACCACAACACGGATCTCTGGGGGCATGCCTGCGCGGTCGGAGATTTCGGCCATGGGAATCCGCAGTGGTCCTGCTGGCAGATGGGCGGCGCCTGGCTTGCCACACATCTCTGGGAGCATTTCGCGTTTTCCCAGGACATGGCTTTCCTGAAGGGAAAAGCCTATCCGCTGCTGAAGGGATCCGCGGAATTCTGCCTTGACTGGCTCGTGCCGCACAAGATAGATGGCAGGGAATACCTTGTGACAGCCCCTGCGACATCCCCGGAAAACTGTTTCATCGATTCCGACGGAAAGCAGGAATGCGTCAGCATCTCAAGCACGATGGACATGGGTATAGTCCGCGAAATCCTAAGCGACTGCCAGCTGGCGGCGGAGATTCTCGGAGTTGACGATGCCTTGAGGGCTAGGATAGACAACGCGCTGGACAGGCTTATCCCGTTCCAGATAGGCAGGAACGGAAGGCTGCAGGAATGGTTCAGGGACTTCGACGACTGGGAGCCGCACCACCGCCATGTCTCGCACCTTTTCGCGCTTCATCCCGGATGCCAGATCCTCCCGGAGACGACGCCTGAGCTTTTCAATGCCGCGAAAAGGACCCTGGAGATCCGCGGCGACGAGGGCACCGGATGGACGCTTGCATGGAAGATAAATTTCTGGGCGCGTCTTCTCGACGGCGACCGCTGTCTCGGTCTTATTGGCCGGATGCTGCGCCTGGTCGATGCAAAGGATGTGAAGATGAGCGGAGGCGGAGTCTATATCAATCTCTTCGATGCGCATCCGCCCTTCCAGATAGACGGTAACTTCGGAGTGACCGCGGGGATCTGCGAAATGCTCCTGCAGAGCCATGAAAGGGTTCCCGGCAGGGGTAATTCCTGTGCGTTCATCATGCGCCTGCTGCCCGCGCTCCCGTCAGAGTGGAAGACCGGCTCGATCAACGGCCTTGCCGCAAGGGGGGGATTCACCTTTGACATCGAATGGAACGACGGCAACCTGCTTAAGGCTGTCGCACATTCCGATTGCGGGAACATTCTGCGCATACGGTCGGACAGGAAGCTGAAAGTCTCTTCCGAAGGAAACGAGATTGTCGCATTGTTCAATAACGGAGTCCTGGAATTCCATACGTTCAAGGGACGCTCTTACGAAATTGTCCCGGAATAGGAGATATGAAAATCCAGGCTGGAAAAACCGGATTTGAAGAATTCCTGCATGATTCGCGCGAAGAGCTTGGGTTCGGCGCTGTTTCCATCCTGCCGCTGGTTTTAAAGTCTGTCCAGGAGCTCAGACGGAGACTGGAAGAGGCGTATGTCGCCTCGCAGGCGGGTTCCCGCGACTGGCCGGATTACATGTTGAGGACCGCCGGCAGGAGGGCGGATCCGACGAGCCTCTTCCCGTGGGCGAAAAGCCTTGCGATGTTCGCATTTCCATTCGCTGATGTTCCTGCCGATGGTGATTTTCTGCCGCTGGCTGCCGATGATGAATTATCTGGTCTGGTCGCAGGATATGCAGCCCGTGTTGACTACCATGTCTTCATGAGGCGGAAAATAAATATGTTTTCCGAATTGCTGAAGAAATATCTTGGCAGGAATTCCAGGCATGAAATTTTCGTCGACACAACACCGGTCGCGGAAAAATCCCTTGCCGCATTTTCCGGGCTCGGAGCGATAGGTCTCAATTCCTGTCTGCTCTGCAAGGGGCAGGGGAGCGGGACATGCCTTGGCGTCCTGGCGCTGGACGTGGAACTTCCCCCGACGGAGCCTGCGGATTTCGCAGCACCATGCTCGACATGCGGGAAATGCGTGGAGCGATGTCCAACTGGAGCCATTGCCGGCCGGCCGGGCGAGTTCAGGTATAAGAGGTGCAGGAGCTATCTGACAATGGAGAAGAAGGGGGATTTCAACAAGGACGAGGCGGCCCTTGTCGGCGACTGGATCTTCGGCTGCGACATCTGCACTTCGCTCTGTCCGGGCTCGCATCCGCTGGAAGCGCTGAAGGTCGATCTCGAATGGCTGCTTCTGGAAGATGATGCAACCGCCGTCAAGCTCATAAATGGAACAGCATTGGAATATCCCGGCCTCAAACTGCTGAGGAGGAACGCGCTCGCGGTCCTGGGAAAACGGAAGTCGGAGAAGGCTCAGTCCCTCTCCGGCAGATTCTTGTCCGGAAAAATTTGATACAGTGCTTATGGACTAAATGCGCTATTGGAGGCAAAATCCACATTGCGGCTGGAATGCAGTTTCGATCAGGAAATTTATATCCAGCGCAATTGAATAAACTGGACGTTGGGATATTTTACCTGAACTGTCTGAAGACAAAACCAAACATCTTAATATAATGAAAGGCGGGGTAATAATGAAGAACGTACTGATTCCGACGAAGCTTGAAAGCGTGGCGAAGGAGATACTCGTCGCCAGGGGCTACAAGGTTGCACAGGACGCAAAGCCGCTCGAAGAGCTTGTCAAGACATATCCTGAGACCGAAGTCCTCATCGTCCGCAGCGAGAAGGTGACCCCGCAGATAATCGATGCGCTTCCGGGCCTCAGGCTCGTGGTCAGGGCGGGGGCGGGCTATGACACTATCGACATCAAGTACGCCCGCCGCAAGAACGTCGACGTGATGAACACCCCCGGGGCGAACGCCAATGCCGTAGCCGAGGAAGTCGTGGCGATGATGCTCGCGGCCGCAAGGCATGTCGTGCAGGGCGATGTCACCACCCGTGAAGGCAAGTGGGAGAAGAACAAGTTCATGGGTACTGAACTCACCGGCAAGACAGTCGGCGTCCTTGGAATGGGGAATATCGGCCGCCTAGTGGCGAAGAGGCTTGAGGGCTTTGAGATGAAGTTCCTGGTTTACGATCCGATACTGTCGGCGGATCTCGCGGAGAAGATGGGCGTGCAGATGGCGAGCATCGAGGAGATATTCAGCAAGTCGGACTATGTCACACTGCACATCCCCCAGACCAATGAGACGAAAGGCATGGTCAACAAGAAGCTTCTTGGCCTGATGAAGCCGGGCGCCTGCCTTATAAACTGCGCGAGGGCCGGGATCATAAACGAGAACGACCTGCGCGAGATCCGCAAGGAGAAGAAGATAATCTTCTGCAACGACGTGTATCCGAAGGATGAGGCGGGTCCGAAGACGGTAGCGGACATCGCGGACATCATGCTTCCGCATCTCGGGGCCAGCACTGTCGAGGCGAACACCACGGCCGCGAAGCGCGCCGCCGAGCAGACCATAGCATACTTCGAGAAGGGCATTACTAATTTCGTTGTTAACAAGGGAGTTCCTGACGGC
>CAZDNQ010000458.1:0-4284 GCA_964506605.1 uncultured Victivallis sp.
GTGGAACTGAAGTCAGATTCAAATGCCTCCGCTGCGGCGAGTGCTGCAGGTGGCACGGATATGTGACAGTATCTGAGCGCGAGGCTGACGCAATAGCGGATTTCATAGGGATGGATTCCTCTGACTTCTATGAGAACATGCTTATGCCGGGCGATGCGGATGACAGCGTCTCACTGATCGAAAATGATGATGGCAGCTGCCCTTTCTATTCTCATTCGCCGCCGGGATGCCGGATATACGAGGTCCGCCCTGCACAGTGCGGGAGCTACCCGCTGAAATGGGTCAATCCGGACAAGACCTGCCCCGGACTGGAAGAAGCAATTGAGCGGATTGATGGATGAATGGGTGGGTGGTGCTAGGAGAAGACCCGGCTTTAGCGTGCGTATTTCCTTGAGGCGACATCCAGAGATCAAGTTTTGCCGGCGCCGTGGCCGGAATCGACGTGGCTTTATGTGAGAAAAAAGGTAATAGTCCTGCAATGAACAACGACTGCATATTTTCACCTGACCGCAGGTACAGGTACGTCCTGAAACACCGCTGGGACGACCTCATGCCTGAGAACGCCTGCATGTGGATAGGCCTCAACCCCTCCACCGCCGATGAACAGCAGCTTGATCCCACGCTCAGGCGGATCCGGGGATTCTGCATTTCACACGACTTCAACTGCTTCTACATGCTCAATATTTTCGCTTTCAGGGCGACTGATCCCAAGGTCATGAAACTGGAGGCCGATCCCACCGGACCTGAGAATGACAGGTGGCTCAAGGAGATTTCCGACAAGTGCTCTGTTGTCGTCGCATGCTGGGGTACCCACGGCAGGCATATCGGCAGAGGCGACGAGGTCATCCGGCTGTTTGCAAAACACAGGAAAAAACTCCACTGCCTCGATAAGACTATGGACGGACACCCCAAGCATCCCCTTTACATGCCAGGCAATGCCGAGTTGCAAATACTCTGACCAGGCAAATTGCAGGTGGGAACGTCCCTGGAATCCCAAAGGCCGCTTGCCTGCTCCTAGTTCCCCATGTCCAGCGGCTTTCCCTTGCTCAAGGCATCAGTCCACTTGCCATAGACCTGGTAATATGGATTCTGGGAGCCTTTCACGTTCTGGTGTCCTGACAACGGGCAGATGACCAGACGCTTTTCGGTGCCGGGGATCTGGTTGAACATTGCTATCGTCCCCGCAGGAGGACATGTGGTGTCTATGAGCCCGATCCCGACCAGTGCCGGACATTTGACCCGGCGCGCGAAATTAACAACATCGTAATATTTGCTGGCCTCGACAACTTTGTCCTTGTCCCTGCCGTCCAGGCTGCGGATCCATTTCGGCCAGCCGGACGCCCGCCCGATCAGATCGCCTGTATGGTCGCAGCCTGCCGGCACACATGCCGCGATGGCGGTAACCTTCGGGTTCAGCCCCGCGACCATCACAGTCTGCAGACCGCCCTGGCTGCCGCCCGTGACGACCAAGGTCCTGCCATCCAAGTCCGAACGCTGGCTTAAATATTCAACTGCCCGGTAGCACGACAGATACATCCGCAGGAAATAGCTCTTGTTCCGGTCATCATTTCCCTGATGTGAATAATCCTTCAGCGCCCCTTCGTTCTGCTCCTTGTAGAATGCTTCTTCCCTGTCAATCGGGATATCGTGGGCGATGATGTTCATAGCCAGCCAGCCACGGTTGGCGAAACCCGTCACCCATTCCCTTTTCAGAGGATATACTCCGGCCCACTGGACCTGCAGTATCGCCGGCAGCTTCCCTTCCTTGTTCTTGGGCTTGGCGATCTGTCCGTAGATTTTGCTGCCATTGATGTTGTCCATGGTGATCTTCCAGTAGTCCACGTCGCCAGGCTCGTCCAATTTTTCCAACTGGACATTCATCGGCACCGCCGCAAGCTCCGCGATCTTCCCCTGCCAGAACTTGTCAAAGTCCGCCGGTTCCTCGGCCGACGGCTTTATTTCCGGCCAGTCAAACACTGCGCCGCCGACGCCCTTGTCTTTCCCATACTCGACATTGAGCAGCAGCGTACCAGGTTCCTTTTTTGTGGCTTTGACAACCGCCTTCCCATCTTTGACGGCAACCTTCCCTTCGGCAGTTTTCGTAAACCCTCCGTCCAGGACAGAATAGCTCGCCTCGCCGTTGACTGCGCCTTCGCCGTTCTTTATGTCGATTGACCAGGAAGCCTCCTCTCCGTTCTTGTAGACTCCGGTCTTGTTCCCCGGCTCGACCGCAATTTCCCCGGCGATCAGCGATGAAAACACCAGGAACAGATAAATCAGCGCCGCAGAAGAAATAATCCTTTTCACAGTTTGCTCTCCTAAATTGTCAGTTGATAGTAATCAGGCGATCTCCAAGCTTTGGAAAATAATGTTATATGACGCGGATTTCAAATTTTTGATTTGAAACCGGTATTATGGAAGATCACTCGTTCGGCGTCGCCGGGGTCGGCTCGAGAAGGCCGCCGGACGGCAGTTCCTCCTCGGGGATGACGTTCCTCCCTTTCCATTTTCCGCTCCTGAACCTCAGCCAGAAGGTCAGGCCGAAGAGAGGGAATATCAGGACGAAGAGCACCCATGCCGTCACGGGCGGAAGATGCAGATGGTGCGTAAGGAACCAGGCCCAGAGGGCGCCGCTCCAGTGCAGGATCGCGGATGCGACCATCGCCCAGGTCGTGTCGCCCGCACCTCGTATCGCCCCGGAGAACACGATGAACATTCCGTCGGATATCGGATATACCGACATCATCATGATCATCGGCACCGCGATGGCAACGATTTCATTCCAGTCCGGCGGCAGCGCCTCAGGTCTGAACACATTCACAAGCAGGGACGGCACCGAAAGGAAAAGCAGCAGCATCAATCCTGAATACATGAGGTTGAGCTTGAGCCCCGACCATGTGGCGCGTATCGCGTTCGCCTCGTCCTTCCGCCCGAGGTTCTGCCCGACAAGCGTCGTCACCGCGATCTGCAGCCCGATCATCGGGAGGAACGCGATCATGTCCCAGTTGAAAACGATCGTGACCGCCGACGCCACCTTCTCCCCGTACCCGTGGAACATCGACACCATCGTCGTGAACGCGGTGAGGTTGATCATGAACTCAAGGCCTGACGGAAATCCGAACTTGATAAGCCTCCTCATCAGCGGCCATTCGAATATGTATGACTTGTCTATGCTGTAGGCCCTGCGGTTTCCGGAATTGAAATAGTATATTGAAAGCACTGCGAGGTTCGCAACCGAGCTCAGCGCCACCGCTATTGCCGCGCCCCTTATCCCCATCTGTGGAAAACCAAGCTTGCCGAAGATGAGCACATAGGCGATGGCCAGGTTCACAAGCAGGCCTGCGAAGTTCGCAACCATGACCACCGATGTCCTGCCAATCCCTGAGAAGAATGCCCCGAACGGGACCCTGAGCAGGGAGAAGAAGGTGGTGACCAGGATGGTGATCATGAAATATTCCTTCTCGTATGCTATCTGCTCCGGAGAATGTCCGGCCCAGCTGAAGGATGCGATCCCGACCGGGATCAGCGCGAGGATCAGGGGATAGGCGAGTACGGACAGGATAAGCGCCTGGAAAACCATCCTCGAGCAGTCATTCTTCCTGCCGGCCCCGTAGAGATGTGCGATCATCGCGCCGCTGTAGCTGATGATGCCTATGAAGAATGTGCCGCAGGTGAACGCCGTCAGGCCGCCTGTAAACATCGCCGTCATCTGCAGCGGTTCCACCCTGCCCAGGAAGAGACGGTCGATGAACATTATGAGCACGTCGAACGACGACGAGATTATCATCGGGAATGCGATGGTCCAGACTGCCGATATTCCCGCCGGACCGTCAATATGCCTGTCGTAGAAATCCTTGTATGTCATGATGCTTTTCCAGATGGTGCCTGCAATTGAGCCGGGTCGGGCGCGCAGATGGCGGCCGTTTACTTTCCAAGCCCGGCAAGCTTCAGGAAGTTTGAGAGGAGCCTGTGCCCGTGTTCTGTCAGGATTGACTCCGGATGGAACTGGACGCCATAGACGGGAAGCTTCCTGTGCTGTACGGCCATGATCACGCCGTCGGCAGTTTCCGCTGTAACATCCAGGACGTCAGGGACGTTTTCGGGATCAATTACCAGGGAATGATACCGCGTGGCCGTGAACTTGTCCGGAATCCCCTTGAAGATGCCTTTGCCGTCATGGATAATTTCAGAAACCTTGCCGTGCATGAGGCCGGGGGCGTGGATGATCCTTCCACCGAAGACTTCGCCGATGCATTGGTGTCCCAGGGACCCCGAGCACCGGGA
>CAZDNQ010000459.1:0-4282 GCA_964506605.1 uncultured Victivallis sp.
TTTGTGACCCTGTTCAGGGCCGTATCCAGAGACAAACATGCTAGGGGTTATCATATCCTCAGGGATCCCTGCTTTCAGTTTTAGGTAGATGTCAAAAACTCCGATGGAATTCGTCACACTTGGGGTAATCAACCCCTCTGTCATCCACTCGGTTTTAATCCTGATAGCAGCCTCGTATAGGGAATCATGGGCCGCAATCTGAAAGCCCTGACGCACTTCTTTCGGTCTGTTCGCAATTGCCTTTGTTATTAGGTGCCTGGTTGAGGTGTAACAAAATCTGCTCATGGCTACGATTACTAGTTGCCGTGAATACTGCTCTTTCCGCCCGAAATGAAAGTCCAGGTACTGCTCCGCGTCAAATTTTTCTTCAATACTCATTTTTGCTCTGTTATTGTGAATCCGTTTCTTTCATAGATGCCTCTCCACTGTGGCACATCACTGGCGACTATGTAGTGCTTTTCAGTCTTCCCGGCCCGTGAACCGAGGATCTCAACGTTTGCGAAGTGAGGATCCTTCCTGTCAGAGTAGATCCTGACGGACCGCAGGGAGCGTTTTTTAACCAAGGTTATGTCTATCATGCCAATGCTTTTTTGAGTAGCTGCAGCCTGTTCAGGTACGGCTCATATCTGGATTGTCCCAAATGCGCCCGGGCGATCGCGAGCTCCACCAGGATAAACTTTTGCACATCATTAACCACAGTGCAGCTATCGAGTCTAATTTCACCGGCCGGCAGCTCCCGGGAATTGAAGAACTGCTGGAGCTCTGTTAAATTCCAAATATCACCTGCCGCCGGCACGCGCCCGTCGGGAAAATTCCTTTTTCGCGTTATGGAGTCCATCATGGCTGCACGGTTTGAGTGGTAAGAGCAAAGGCCCCAGGGAGAGAACAACCGAACCCTCCCCGGAAGCCTGGCCGTTCAGGACAGCGACGAACCTGAACTATATTTTCAATTTCTCTGAAAAGAATTTCTATAGATCTCCGTCGCAAAAAACTTTTTGCGACAACATGTATATAAGACCTTAGTATATAACCTTTGTACAAGATCTTTATTAATACCTTATTTAAGGTGTACAGGTAATTGTACAGCAATTGTACATCGATTGTACAGGATGTGTATTTTGTTATAGGTGTACACATGGTGTACACATGATGTACATTTTGCTGAATCATGTTCAATCCTTGTTCAGGTATGCGTTCACCGTACCAACACTGATCTCCAGTGCCTCGGCTATCTGCCTCTGAGTATAGCCTTTAGCATATAGCTCCCGGGCCCGGGCCTGGGCCTTAACCTTGGGACTGTTCATCTCGGCAGCCTTGCGCTCCCAATAGTTTTCAATGTATCGCTTAGCCTTTTCAGGATTGCGCTTTCTCCATTCATTCTGGTAGGCAGCTTTCGCAGCCTTAGCCTCTGGTGATAGATTCATCTTTGCCATTGTATAGTTCGGTTAAGACCTTTGTTACTGCGTTGGAAATCTCAGCCTGCTGATGTTGGTGAGACCATTTTTGACGCTTCATTTCGACTTGACGAATGAGATCCTCCAGACTCAGACTGAAGCTGACGAAAAAGCCGCGGGTATAGCGTGCGTAAATTTTCAGCCCATAGCTCTCACGGAGGTCTGATTTTATCCTGTTCATGCGTCTCCGGGTGGCATAAGGGGCCAGGAATTCAGGTAGCTCATGCACTTCATCCATGTTTGGATAACCGGCCATACGGCATAGCAAAAAATCAGTTGTTATCCGGCAGAAGCTCTTCTGCCCTAAGATGCTTTTTATAGCCAGATGAGCCAGGAGTGCTACAATGTCATCAACCGGCTGGTTGCCTTGGTAAAAATCAAAGAGAAGATCTTTGTTGATGCCAGTCATTGGACTCCTGGGGTGAATGCTCTCGTGAAGCAGTTGCCCGTTCTCAATGGAGCCCTTAATGGAGCCCAGGGTGATCCCAAAATACTTGGCTGCAGACTTCACCCGCTCATCCAAGCCTCCGTTGAGGCTCTTAGAGTGCTTATAGATCGCATAATCCATTATGTCGTCCCCCATTTTTTTCATGTCAGGAGCCCGTTGTAATAGCTGGATAGGGAAATTCAAAAAGGTTTCTCTGCTCATTTGTCGCTGTTTTCATATTGTCATCTCGTAAAAGACTGATGCCAGTCATAAAACTCTTGAAATGACCTGATTATAAGATAAATGCCTCCAGCTTGCTCGACAGCCTGCTGGTATTTCTTCTGATCCTCGGACTGACGATCCTTCATCTTAATCTCAATCTTTACCGCACGGCCCTGGATCACTGCACTTATGTCAGCCGTGCCCTTCATGCCGGAAGTCGGGAGCCATTGCCCGGTGCCAATGGATCTCTTACGCCCCAGGACATCTTCAAATACCCTGCTGTTGTCAATGTATCTGCCGGTGCTATTGATGCGTTCTGCCAAACCTCCAGTCAACCGGATATAGTCAATGACACACTTAGTAAGTCCGTTGGCAGTCTTGTCAGAATACCGGGGAACGGTGCGGGCATACGCAGGCATGCTCGGATGGATCAACCTGTCATTAGTCCGGTACAGGTTCGCCAGCTCTTTAAAGGCCTCGGAGTTTTCTTTTTTACCCATTTTACCCTTTTCCATTGATTGTTAGCACTCCTCTAAAGCTGCTCGGAGTTCGCTTTTGTAGAAATAGATCCTTCCTCCAAGCTTGTAACCTTTTATGATGCCACGCCTTCGGAGATTGAAAAATGATTGCCTGGTCTGCCCCAGGAACTTCATGGCTTCCTTCTGTGTTACCGGCTGCTCTAAATCATCACCACTCGAAGGAGGTGGCAGCTGGTCCTTTACAGACTGTGTAGGGTCCGGTTTGGCTATTCCGTGGCCATTGAGGAGCTGGTCCAGTTCCTGAAGAGAATCCAGTTTAATTGAGATGTGCAGATATGCCGGGGATCCTCGGTTTTCGCCTATCGTTTTAAGAATTTCAACTTCCATTTTTCGCGTCTTTTACACGACAAATGTAAATAACAGAAATGATGTAAAAAACAGTAAATCAATTAAATAGCGATCTTTGGAGGGGTCGGCATGGGGTCGGAAAATAAATAAAAAGCCGGTATATCAGTGATATCCGGCTATAGGGGAGGGGTCGGAAATATTTTATGTTGTCCGATTAAAGATTTTATTGAACTTGTTAATATACTTTCGGTTTTCTGTAGGATATGTGTTTGAGTCTATTTTGGTGTTTGGATCACTAGGAAATGATAGACATAGATTTGCGATCACGTGTTTATTTAATTTTGGGTTTTCATAATCGTCAACTAGCTCCCTGAGCATGTAGGTGGCATGGTTGGCATGAGTTAAGAAATTGATTCTAGGCCTGTCATTATAAATGGGCTTCTCTGAAAACCAGTACTCAAAATCTCCCTCGGAAATATCTGCGATAAATCCCTCCTCAATAAATCCACGCCTGAACGCGTTTCTTTGCTTGGGTTTGTGTTTTCCCTTAAAGGTGAACAACTGTTTTTGCGGGGAGGAAGACTCTTCCGGCTCTTTCTGGCTCAGGATGTCATCCAAATACTGATTATAGTCGCTCGCAATAACATAGGCCCTGGTATCATCTAACTCGAGTATCATCCCAGGTAGGCTTTTGATTAACTCATACACTTGCATTGATCGATCTTTCTCCCTTTTGGCAAAAGATTTTCGGTTAAAATAGAGGTTCTTCAGTTTCTCCTTTTCACATCGTCGGGCAAACAGCTGGGCGGGGCTCTCCTTTAGAATTTCATCGGTCTCTTTACTCTTCCTTTTGAGCAGCTCTATACGATACCTCTTCATCTCCGCAGACTGATCTGCAATTTCTTCGGGATTGATCCTGAACTCCGCTGGAGCAATGTTGCTGAAACTTTCTATGAAATCACTTAACCTGGCAATAGCTTTGTAGAGCCGTTTCTTATGCTCGACAGCAGCCTTCTCGGCTGGATCCTCTGACTGTAGATTCCTGGAGTACCTTGCTTGGATGTTCGGTAGCACAAAGTCAATTTTGTTGTTCTCCTCATCCTGAGGGCTGGCGCCTTCCCTTTCTTTTTCAACCTTACTCATACGGCACTCTTTTTAACTGTCAGGGGCTCCGTCACAGGAAAGGTTTTGGCCATTTTCGCCCTTTGTTCTTTGCGGTCTGGAATCAAATATTTCTGCAATGTGTTCAGGCTAGAATGTTTGGTAATTTGCATTACGGTTGAAATGGGTACACCGTAATTATTCAATAGAAGGCTTACGCATGTGCGTCGTGCTGTATGAAACGTCACAAA
>CAZDNQ010000460.1:0-4272 GCA_964506605.1 uncultured Victivallis sp.
ATGAGGAAAACGCTGCCGATTAAGAATGCAAGACTGCATGTCACCATCAGGACCAGCATCTGCTGGTTCTGGCCAGTTATGTCAAGCGCAGACAGGACGGAGAAGATCTGCTTTGTTATGAAATTGGAGCCTTTCTTCTCAGAGCCGAAATCTATCACGGCCAGGAAGGTGCCGATGGAAACCAGTTCGAGGACCGAGGCGGTGAGGATCTGTGCTATGAACCAGTAGAACTTGTTCTTGGTTATCTGGGCATAGAATGTGAAATATTTGAAGAGTTCCATGTTGGTGTCTTCCCGGTTTGGTTAATTTCCAGTAAGTGATTTGATGATTGAGAGATATTCCCTGTCAAGGCATCCTGTGCCTGCAGTCCTCGAAATGTATGCGGCCCCGGCTGCCAGCTTCTCCTTCGGCAGACGGGTGCAGGCCTCCATGGATTTTGCGAATTCCGCAGGATCCAGTCCGGACAGGTATCCCGTCTCGCCGACCTTTATCCATGTGTCGGTTACACCGGGTATTCTGTTTGCCGCCACCGGAACTCCGCACGCGATGCTCTCCAGCAGGGGTGTGCCGAGCCCTTCCATCGTGCTCGGGAACGCATATGCATCGGACATCTGATAATATTCCTGGACATCCTGGCAGAATCCCTCCTCTATCTGTATCCTGTCATCAAGACCAAGCGAGGATGCAAGTTTTTTCGTCTCATTGAAGAATAAATTATCCCTTTCAGCCAGCGGACCTTCCTTCACAAGAGGACCTTTGAGGAGGAGTTTGAAATTATCCGGCAGGATCTTCATGGCCTCTACCAGGAATTTCTGGTTCTTGCTGGGACGGAATTTGGCGATATAGGAAACCACCTTGTCCTCGGCCGCGAATCTTGTCAGCTTGCCGCGGAGGCTGATCTTTTCCGCCTGGGATACAGGCTTGAACCTTTTCTCATCTATCGGATTGGGCCTGCACCAGATGTCGGCATCATGTATCCCATGGCGGACGCATGCCGCCTTGAGCTTCTCGGAAATGCAGACGAACTTGAATCTCTCGAGAGGTCTCGTGGAAATCCAATATTTGAAAGGGAACGGGACATAGTAGAAAGGCGATTCCAGGTCCGTGACAAGCTCGACGAGAAGCGGTATCCTGTTTTTAATCGCATAATCGATCACTGAGACTGTAAGATAGTTCTGGCCGAAGACATGTATGAGATCGGGTTTGGCTGGCATCTTCGCCAGGTATGAGGACGCCTCCGAGTTCTCGCTGTGGAAATTGCAGAGGTTCTGCCATCTCCTTGTGATTCCCGAGTCCAGCTGCAGATACTGCTTGCAGGCGATCCTGCTGACGGTGAATCCATCATGCTCGTATTTCCTGCAGTCGTTTTCCGTCTCTGAACCGCAGACAATGTCGAGTATCAAGTCCGGATTTCCTGCGAGCAGCCTTTTGTAGAGGTTGTGCGCCCGGAATCCGGCACCCGAGTACTCGGGCATATATTTGCTGCATGCAAGAAGTATTTTCATGCAGTGAACTCCTTGAAACCGCCAGCAGCAAATACAGGAGACTCTTTGAAATAGAAGAGATGGCTCTGGCACCTGCAATCAGAACAGCCGAAACCGAGTACTGGAATTCCTCCGGTGGACTTCACCATTCCTGCGGTCCTGCATTCTTCAGATTTTGATGAAGTTTCCTTCACAATGACCTTCTTTATCTGTGATTTCTTCAGGAGATAGTCTATGTGCCAGTGCAACTTCTTGGATTTTCCAAGATGGCGGTTGATGCGCTGTTCAAGACCGCCCATCGCGGAGCCGACATAGGCGTAGAAGCCTTTAGGGAAGCTGACAGGCCCGAGAGCGCCAATTCTGAGTTTGGAGTCCTTCCGCAGTTCCATGACTAGGATGTATATGCCTTTCATCCGAGAGACTCAACATATTTCACCAGCCTGTCTGCGAAATTCGCAAGTCCGGTGGGTGAGACGGCGTCCTTGTAAATCTTCTGTGCGCCGAGGGCTAGATGGATCCTCCGGTCAGGATCCTTGATCAGTTCCCTTATCTTCTCCTCCATGTCCGAGAGATCCCACTTGTGGCTCAGGAATGTCCTGTCTGGCTGGAACAGATCGGGCCAGGTCTCGAGGTGCCCCATGTCTGGCTTCACCAGAGCAGCCCCGCATATGATGATCTCGAAGTCGCGCAATGTTATCTCGCCGACTCCGAAGGGGCCGACTCCGATCTGCGAGTTCCGCAGCTCGGAGAAATATTCAGGAAGCGGCAGCTTCGACGAATACACGCCCATCTTTTCCATTATCTTGATCACGGCTTTCCTGTGGGCGACGACGGAAGGGCGGGAATGCGAAAGTCCGAGCCGGCAGCTTGCCTCCACGCCGCGTTTGATGTTTGGAGGTGTGAACTTTATGTCCAAGCCCTGCCGGAACATCGAAGAGAGGAGGGGGCGCGCCTTCTGGCGTATCCTCGCGGTGAGCCCGAAGCGGGATTCAGTATAGTTCTCAAAGCAGGTGTTCCACGAGATCCCTATCTTGCCAAGATCCTTTTCGGACGGCAGCGGGAAGTCCTCCTCCTTTTCACCTGAACTGTACAAGGAGTCGAAATAATCAGTGAAGATGCGGCCGGTCCTGAAACTTTTGAGATACTGTGTCCTGTCCTTGAGAAGCTGGCTCTTGAGGAGGAGATCGACAAATGGCAGCACTTCGAACTGGGTGCACCAGGTGCTGTCGGTCGTGTCGAACCATATGATTTTGACTTTCCTCGTCCTGGCGTCAACAAGAAAATTGAGGATATGCGACTTCCTGTCCTTCCAGAAGGTGCGGAATACGTTGGAGTTGATGAACAGGATGTCGCAGCCGTAGGCCTTGTCTGAGATCTTCCAATGGAAGTCAAGGGAGAATCCCTTCTCCTCGAAATAAGGCCTTGAGGCAAGGAGTGGGCAGTTGAACGCCTTTGAATTGGGGCATGAGTTGTTGGTGAGTACGTTGATTCTCATTTTGGTCTTTCTGAAGCTTCCAGATCCTTCCTTATCCTTCTGATGTCCAGCATCGATTTGAAGACGGGATCCATGTCCTTGTACATGAAATCGAGCATCCTTTCACAGTTCAGTCCGTTGCCATGGATGCCGTCAAAGAACTCGGAATCCGTTGACCCGAGGAACGATGGATCGATGAAATCATAGCATTTTATGCCGCTCCTCTTCAATTCCTCCCTGAGCTCGTCGACGTATTTGAATTTGTCCGGGAAGGATGCGATTTCCTTAGCTACCGAAGGCGCGACAGGAGTGAGGAAGACAGCGGTCCTTATATTTTTTGATTTGAGTATGTCGAGCAGCCTGACCATCGTCTTGAACGATTCCCTGTCCATCTTTTCCGAAGGCAGGAACTTGCCTGTTCCTTCAGCAGCTTCCTTTCTGGATATGCCGACATATTTCCTACTTGAAGCTACTCCGGCCTCCTGATTGTAGAAGTAGGAGCCGTCGGAAAGGTATCCTGAGCCTTTTGCAGCCGCGCTGATCCCGATGAGGTTTGAAGGTCCGGGTTTGACTATGCTGGACAGATATTGGCTGAAAGAGATCTTGCCTTCCCGCAGCCATTTGAAAGGGAGCAGGAGCTTCTGCAGAGACAGTCTGGAAGGTTCGTGGTACATGCGTGCGGACTTGTTCTTCGGATTGAACCACCAGAAGTCAATTCCAAGAAGCACCGCCCTGAGATTGCTGTCATTTGAAATTATATTTTCCAGAGTAAACATGCCCTCCTCGAAAGATGACATCGCCCCGCCTGCTGTAACATAGCTCTTTGTGAAGAAATCCTTTCTGAACTGCAGCATCCTGGAGGAGCCTGCAGCGACTATTTCAGGTTTCGCCTCCTTGCACAGCGCGAGCTTGTAGAAGTAGGTGTCATCATGTATTGCGGTGCCATAGATTACAGCATCCTTGGAGTCCAGCTGCTTCCGAACGATCTGCTTGAGGCTCAGAAATTCTCCGTTGTTCCGCAGGAACAGATAATTCGGGATGAGCAGCGACGCGGAAATCCCGAGCATCACAAAGTATGCTATAAGATACGGCTTGAAGGGGTTTTTAGAATTGGAAATAGAGGAATTCACTGGTGTCGCTGATCATGATTATCGAGATAACGCTTATTATGAAGACGGCGACGGCCCACGCAATGTTGGGGCGCCATCTGAACTTGTTCCAGAAGCCGGAAAGCTCCAGTTTGTGGTGAACATCCAGCCCAATCCTGTGGCTTGGGAAGAACTGCTGTGAGTTGGGTACGATCCACACAAAGAG
>CAZDNQ010000461.1:0-4272 GCA_964506605.1 uncultured Victivallis sp.
AGTCGACGCAGGCTGGATCAACCACGACCACCAGGTCGGGCAGACAGGCGTCACCGTGCGTCCTAAGCTCTACATCGCATGCGGAATCAGCGGCTCGGTCCAGCACCGCGCCGGCATGGCCGAGAGCAGCAAGATCATCGCCATCAACAACGATCCGAACGCGCCGATATTCTCGGTCGCCCACTATGGCATCGTCGGCGACGTCAGCGATGTCATCCCCAAATTAATCAAAGCCTTCAAGGCGAAAGTATAAGGAGATACATATAATGTCCAATTTCTTCACAGATAACAAGGATCTCCAGTTTACTCTTGCGAACCTCGAGCTCGAGGAAGTCGTCTCGATGCGCGAGGAGAACTATGCCGAATCGAAGAAATTCGCCCACGCGCCGTCCGACTACAAGGACGCGATGGACAGCTACCGCAGGGTGCTGGAAGTCATCGGCGAGATAACAGGCGAGAGGATCGAACCCAGGTCGAGGCAGATCGACGAGGAAGGTCCGCATTTCGAGAACAACACGGTCACATACCATCCGCTCACCCAGAAGAACCTCAAGGATCTGAAGGATGCCGGCGTCATGGGCGTAATGCTCCCGTACAAGTACGGCGGGCTCAACTATCCGAACACCGTCTACACGATGATGACCGAGATGGTCTCCAGGGCCGATGCGAGCCTGCAGAACCTTTTCGGGCTCCAGGATATTTCAGAGACCATATACGACTTCGGCACTGAAGAGCAGAAGGCGAAATATCTTCCTCAGTTCGCGACCGGAGAAGCCGACGGCTCGATGGATCTCACCGAGCCTGATTCCGGTTCCGACCTCCAGTCTGTCCGCCTCAAGGCCACATTCGATCCCAAGACCAACAAATGGTATCTCGACGGGATGAAGAGGTTCATCACCAACGGCTGCGCCAAGATCCATCTTGTCCTTGCACGTTCCGAGGACGGGACCAGCGACGGACGCGGTCTCTCGATGTTCATATGCGAGGCGTGCCCGCAGCTCGTCGTCAGGCGTATCGAGCACAAGCTCGGTATCCATGGCGTCGCCACCTGCGAGCTCCAGTACAACCATGTGCCGGCCGAACTCTGCGGTCAGCGCAGGAGGGGCCTTACGAAATATGTCATGTCCCTCATGAACGGCGCACGCGTCGCGA
This sequence comes from uncultured Victivallis sp., assembly GCA_964506605.1. Lineage (GTDB taxonomy): Bacteria > Verrucomicrobiota > Lentisphaeria > Victivallales > GWF2-50-93 > GWF2-50-93. Next base: position 1,153 of record CAZDNQ010000461.1, read on the forward strand.
TCAGCGGACAGGCCCTCGGCATCGCCGAAGCCTCCTACCGCGAAGCCAAGAAGTACGCCGCCGAACGCGAGCAGTTCAAAAGCCCGATCGACAAGTTCCCGGCCATCTACGACATGCTCACCAGGATGAGGATCAAGATCCTCGCCAGCCGCACCCTGCTCTACGAGACGACCAAGCACGTCGATCTCCGCGCCTGCTACAACAAGAAGTTCGAGGAGACTCCGGTTGAGCAGATAAGCGATGTCCTGAGGGAGAAGCAGAAGTACTATACGAAGGTCGCCGCGATACTCACTCCGATGTCGAAGGCCCTCTGCACCGAAGTCGCCAACCAGGTCGCCTACGACACGATCCAGATCCACGGCGGCACCGGGTTCATGCACGACTTCAACGCCGAACGCTACTACCGCGACGCCAGGATCACGAACATCTACGAAGGCACGACGCAGCTCCAGGTCGTCGCCGCGATCGGCGGCGTAATCCTGAGGACCCTTGATCCCATGATCAAGAAGCTCGCCTCGCTTCCGTACGAGGGAGCCCTCGAACGCATGGCGAATGAGCTCGCCAAGATGCACAAGAAGCATCTCGAGGCCGTGAAGTTCGTGGCCGAGAAGAAGGATTCCAACTACCATGACCTCATGGGACGTCCGCTTGTCGACAACGAGACATACATATTTGTAGGCTATCTCATGCTCCGCGACGCACTGAAGAATCCGGCAAGGGCCGTGCTTGCGGAGAAATACGTGCTATATTCAATACCGGAATTCAATTCCAGGTATGAACTTGTCATGAGCAACGACTTCACGACCATCGACAAGCACCGCGAAATAATCGACTATTGATAAATCAGGAGGAATTTGCCATATGAACGCGAAGTATCTCGAAAAGGCCAGGAAAGTCATTCCGGATCCCCGGAAGCTTGTCATCACCGCTTCCAGAAGGGCTAAGAACCTTACCAGGGGCGCACGCCCGATGGTCAGGACCACGGACGACAATCCGCTGAATGTCGCCCTCATGGAGATCGGCGACGGTCTTATTTTCTGGGAAGAGTCCAAGGAGCCCAGGGAACCCAGAAGATAAGTTGCTGAATTTAGGATTTATAAGACCTGTCAGGCAAATCGCCCGACAGGTCTTTTTTTTATAATGTATCAGCCTGTGCCGGAGCGCCGGCATTCTTCGACGGGTTCGACAGGCTCAACGCAAGCAGGCTCAGAAAAGGTCCTGCCGGCAACAGCATTATCAACCTCTAGACAGCTCTTGCGGGCTTGACTACGAACATATAAGGAATTTGCTTGTAGTTAATGCCGCAAGGCATGTTCTTGAATATCCTGGATCTGGCATCGGCCCTCTTGCCTCCAGCATATCTTCCCAAGGCTCACCCCTTCTCAACCGCCAGCGGCCTCATGGCATGGACTATTTCAACAAGATCCTTCTGCTCCTCCATGACCATGCCGATGTCCTTGTATGCCATCGGCGACTCATCGAGGAACTTTTCCGAGCAGTGGAAGACTATGCCCTGCATCTTCTCGCGGAACTGCTCCATGCTCAGGGATTTCAGGGCGGCATGGCGGCCCATCACGCGTCCCGCGCCATGGCTGCAGCTTTTGAAGGACTCCTCGTTCCCCTTCCCTCTCACTATATAGCTTGCCGTCCCCATGCTCCCGGGAATGATTCCAATATTGCCTTGACTTGCGAATGTCGCACCTTTCCTGTGGACCCAGACCTTCTCCCCGAAATGCTTCTCGAGTGCGGCGTAGTTGTGATGGATGTTTATCTTCTCCGTACGCTCGGGAACCTTCCCTAGCACGTTCCTGATCGACTCATTTATCTTCTTCAGCATGCACTCACGGTTCAGGAAAGAGAAATCTATGCAGAACGACAGCAGTGAAAGATATTCCTGTCCGACGTCCGAGTCCATAGGCAGGAACGCCAGATCAGGCGCAGGCAGATGCTCTCCATGACTGGCATTCAGCTCCTTCGCGATCCTGTTGAACCTGTCGCAGACGCATTTGCCTATGTTGCGGCTTCCGCTGTGCAGCATGAACCACATGAACCCCTCTTCGTCGGTCTGCATCTCGATGAAGTGGTTTCCACTACCGAGAGTTCCGAGCTGTTCGGCGACAGCGTCGAATGTCACAAGGCCATCGCCCATCTTAAGCCCGCGCAATGTCCGCGCATGCCTTTCAAGGAGATCCTTCGCCTCCTTCTTGAACACCGAATGGTCGCGCTGGTGGCGCATCCCCATCGGGATCAGGCTGCGGATCTCGCGCATTATCCCGATCCTGTCCTCGCGGGAAAGAGAGTCAGCCCTGATATCGAACTTGTTAGCCATGACGCCGCAGGCGATATCGACCCCCACCATGTTGGGGGAGACGGCATCCTTCAGGGCCGACACACCTCCAATCGGCATACCGTAGCCGGGATGCAGGTCGGGCATGAGGGCGACGTGGCCGAAAACCTTCGGATGGTTGCTCACGTTAAATGCCTGCTCAAGCGCGCCCGGCTCAGGATTCGCGCACCACGACTTGATCGGCACCTTCTGGCGGCCGCTGTTAAAAATTATGTTCATAAAACTCACCTGCCCACGAATCACACGAAATAATATACCCCTACTTCAAACAAAGCATATAAGATTATTCCTGCCTTGTTGGAGTTCACAGCCCCGGTCGCCGAAGGCGCTGCCAGAGGCAGGTAAACTTTAGCGTGTGCATTTCCCCTGCGGCACGCGAATTCATCCGCCGTTCTCCCATAACAAGTAACGCGGACATTCCTGTCTGCAGTTTTCTTATAATTTGGAAAGCACGCCACAGACAGGAATGTCTGTGCTACTTTTTGCTCCTACTGTTTAATCGGATTTGTACTCTTTTTATATCCTTTTGTCCACTTTAAATATCTGCCGGACAGCGGATATTTATCTCCATGAAAAACACTGAAACCAATGCCGGATGGCAGAAGTGCACCAGCAATCCAGTGCTCGGAGGCAGCTACGGGACATGCTTCGATATTTCGGTGATGCAGGAACCGGGCGTGTTCAGGATGTGGTTCTCGTGGCGTCCGCAGAAGAGCATTGCACTGGTCGAGAGCGGCGATGGGATCAGCTGGAGCGAGCCTAAGATTGTCATT
>CAZDNQ010000462.1:0-4259 GCA_964506605.1 uncultured Victivallis sp.
TATGAACGCCTTTGCCATATCGGATCCACCCCTTTCCGCAATAGCCCAGCCATTTGAAGATATCGGAAGAGAAGCCGCACGCTGTCTGACGGATATGATTTATGGAAACTCAAATGCCACTGATAAAATCCGGCTGCAACCATATTTGATTGACAGGGGAAGCGTATCATCTCCAAAATGATTATAATCTGAAACAATGAAATTTGAAGCATTCAAGAAGAGCGCAAATAAGAACAGGCAATGACATGAAAACACTTTCCAGTCAACATGGGGCATTCACCCATATCGAGCTACTGGCCTGCCAAGGCGTAGCTCGTAGAGTGACTGTGTCCGGCGTAGCTTCTTTGCGAAGCCGGAAGCGTTCGATTAAGTTCACTTTAATCGAACTCCTGGTCGTAATTGCAATCATTGCAATACTTGCAGCGATGCTCCTGCCCGCTCTCAAAAATGCCAGGGAGTCTGCAAAGGCGATCGCATGTTCCAACAACATAGGGCAGGTCTCAAAGGGCGCCATCATATATAGTTCGGATTTCAATGATTGCGTTGCCATCGAGGACATAATAGAAGGCAAAAAGGCTTACTGGGCTCATTTTTTAGCGGCTGACCCTAGCAGGGAATGGGCGAGCGGATTCCTTCCGGAGAATGTTCTGGACTGCCCATGCAAGGAAAAATCTCCCGCCAGTCAAAAGTTCTATTATGGAGTTTATGGCATATATTTCATAGCAATTGACACGGATTTCACCGGCAACGTGGACGGCAAGAAGGATTTGCTTGGTAATATTTACGAGAAAAAAAGTTCCTTCTCCGGTTTGTCAATCAGGAGGATGAAACTGCCGGACAAGACGACAGTGTTTGCAGATACGAGAAGCAACAACACCACAGATCTCTCTTTCTTTGGGAAGTCTGCATCCGAATTCACGCCTCATGCCAACAAGGGAGGCGTAGGACAGTTCGGAATTCACACACAGCACCGAAATACTGCAAATACCGCTTTAGCCGATGGGCATGTCGAAAGTCTCACTGCCAATGAGATGCGTACATCCCCTATGGCAGTCAAATTTACATACACCGTAAACGGATTGCCTGTCTCAATACCATAGGGCAAGCAGAAGCAACAAAGGAGTATTGACAATGTTTCACATGAGAATGCTATCAATTGCAGGGATTGCGATATTCGCGTCTGCAGTCATGCCGGGATTTTTCCTGCAGGCCGATGATGAACATCTGAAAATAAGCGAGGTGATTCTGGATCAAAGCTTTAAGAATTCGGATATAAATGAGCTGAAGAAGGTCTGGAGTCCGGAAGGAGGATCTGAATTTGGGGCGACGGTGGACGACGGCACCCTCCTTTTCAATGTTCCAGCATCCACGAAGATGGAAGGATTCAAGATAGCGCGAAGCCTGCCTGTGGATAAACTGCGTGGGGCGGCGCTTAACATTTCCGCCAGGATACGCGGGGAAAACATTTCTCCCAAACCTTATCCTTATAACGGCGCTAAGATCATGCTCAAGGTTGTCACGGAATCCCAGACAAATTATCCACAGGTGAGACCTACCAAGGAAGGGACTTTCGGGTGGATGGATGTCAATATCGTTGTGACCATTCCGGAAACCGTCAAGTCGGTACAGCTAGTACTCGGATTGGAAAAGGTTTCAGGGAAACTGTGGTTTGAGAACGTCAAAGTAAAAGTGGTGGAAGCTCCGGCAAAGGCAATGGCTCCAAGAGAGGGCCCGATGTTTAAAGGGCATCCACTTCCAAGACTGCGGGGCGCCATGGTGCGCACGGAGATAACAGAGGAGGATCTGAAGATCCTTGGGGAGAAATGGAATGCGAACCTCATCCGCTGGCAGCTGGGGGCTAACAAGTATAAGGCTGGCCTGGCTACACCTGGCTACGATACGATACTGGACGAGGAAATCGCCAAGCTGGATGCTATTCTGCCAGCCTGTAAGAAGTACGGCATATATGTGGTGGTCGACATGCATTCCCTGGCCCTGGACAGCTTTTCCAGCACAGCCAACCAGGACAAGCTTGTCGATGCATGGAAAAAGCTCGCATCCCATTACAAGGGAAATCCGGTAATATGGGGATATGACATAATTAACGAGCCACGTCTTAATAACTGGCAGGAAGGCTCCTTCCTATGGAACGATCTTGCAGAACGGGTTTCCCAGGAAATCCGGAAAATAGATCCTGACACGGCAATTATCATCGAAGCTGAATTAATGGCGTTGCCGGCAGGTTTTGAAACCCTGCGTCCAGTATCGGCACCAAATGTCATCTACAGTTTGCATATGTATAATCCCGGCCAGTTCACCCATAACAGGGTTTATGACAAGAATCAGTCTCCCGAAACCTATCCGGGCATGATCGGCGGGACTATGTGGGACAAGGCTGAGCTGGAGCGCAACCTCAAGCCGGTAATTGATTTCCAGAAGAAGTACAATGTCCATATCTACGTAGGCGAATTCAGCGCGATCCGCTGGTCGCCCGGAGCCCCACAGTATTTAAGCGACCTGATAGACATCTTTGAGAAATATGGATGGGATTGGAGTTATCACGCCTTCCGCGAGTTCCATGGATGGAGTCTTGAACACGGAGCTGACTTCAATGACAACAATCCAAGCGCGACGCAGACGGACCGTGAAAAGATCGTGCGTTCCTGGCTAGACAAAAACAAGAAGCCTGATTGGACCGGCAAGTAACGTCTTTCGTTCCCAACATCGCCGCCACTGAAGGTACAGGCGCCTGATGAGAGGAGAACTGCTCATATGTAGATATGTTCCCCGAGAATGGGATCCTGCACATCTTCATGCCGCACCGCTGGCGCAGATGCCTGTACATCCAGATGAAGGAATCGGTGATCTGGAATCTTCCTGAATCAATATGATTTTCGAACCTTGTTGCGCCATGTGCCAGGTAAAATCCCGGTACAGCGCTTAAAGGCGGCGAAATCCGCAGTTTCCATCACTGTTCACCGTGCATGATTGCATCGAATTGCGAGGGTGTGACCACATCCACAAGCCCGAGATCGCTCTTGGCTTTCCAGTATGCGACAAGTTTGGTGAAATCCTCTATTGGAAACGAAATATTTGTCGGAGAACCAGCTGGTTTCAAATTGTGCATGAAATAAACAATCGCTCCTCCTGTGTAGATCAATCCATCGGTGATAGCCAGATGCACTTCAAGGCTGTCTTCAACAGTGACCGGCCCAGCGACATCATCGGTATTCGGCACGGTAAGATTCACATTATTCCCGCGAACGCCATGCTGCGCAATCCTCGCTCCGGCGCCAATCCCAGTTCCTGATATCGCAGCCCCATCACGGAGCGATACGGTGCTGGACAGTACAATCGTGGATTCGCCGCGTTTTCCGGATGCAGGCTTGTCCGACCGACCACCCATTCCGACACAGGTCAATATCGCAGGATCGTCGACTCCGTCCGCCCTGATGACATTCACAAGTCCCATCCCTCCTCCTCCCTTCAGAACTTTCAACCCAGTCTTCGGAGCAACCGTCCTGCAAATTGACTGGAGTGGAAGGGCATTTCCCGCACCGCTGAACCATGTCATGCCTCGGGTGAAACCGAGTGCCTTCGCACGCTTGTCACACTCGATGATTTCCTTTTCAAACAACTCAGCGGTGCTTGCGCCATTGAAGCCTCCCCGCGACCACGATCCGTTATAGACGTCCCATCCATTATCATAGGCCTTGCGCAGCTTGGATATGTTGCCTTCCGCATATGATGACTCCTTGAATCCGCCAATCCGCAGTCCCCCGCGGAATCCAGCAGCCTCCATGGTGGGCACAATGTTTTCATAGGTTGAATTGTCCGTGATGTCGTCGGTGACGACGATGATCGGCTTTGTTTTCGTGGCTGTTTCAATTGAGGCTATCGAGATGTTTGCGCCAGCCGGCAAATTATTGGGCACAATCGTTATTGAGTTCACCGGCTTAGAGAAATCGAATCCCTTCTCCTCGACAACTCCCGATGTTCCAGGTTTGCTGAAGACGGCATTTGCTGGGGTGGAAGGATCCCACAAGGGTATATATGACCAACCTGCGGCCTTGAATGAATTTGCTGAAAAATTGTAGCTTATCGATCCGCCTGCATTTGCAAGTTGAATCGTCAGCGACAGCGAATATCCGCCAGCCGCCTGGAAGTCATCCAGGTAAATCGGAACATGCAGCAACTTGTTCGCCGGCAGAGGAAGGTTCAAGTCGGACCATGAAAACGAGCTGTAACCGGCATCCTGC
>CAZDNQ010000463.1:0-4256 GCA_964506605.1 uncultured Victivallis sp.
AGCATGAAGGATCTCGAAAACGCACTGGAGGAGAACAGGATGGCTTCCAGCGCCCGCATGCAGGCGTACTCCGCGACGGGAATGTCCCTGATGGCCGCCCTCTTCATCATCTTCACGACGTTAAGCATGGGTGTAAACGAACGCATCCGCCAGTTCGCAGTCATGCGCGCGGTCGCCTTGACCAGGGGGCAGATTGCACTTATGATCACGATGGAAAGCCTTGTTCTTGCATTCATCGGCTGGGGTGGCGGACTTGCCGCCGGATGGGGGCTCCTGAAGATCATGAGCCATTCACATCCCGATCTCTTCTGCAACGGCGCGTCACTGGGCACATGGTGCATCGGACTTACAGGTGCGAGCGCCTTTGGAGGAGCCCTGCTTGCCTCTGTCGTCCCCGCATGGAAGGCGACAAAGATCAGTCCGATGGACGCTTTCGCTCCGACGCCGACATCGCACAGGTTCCACCTCTCCGTGATATCGGTGGTACTTGGAATCATTCTGATATCTGTCAACCCGCTTCTTGTGTTCGTTGTCTCCATGCCCGACAAATCCCGCTATTTCATGCATGCCGCAGTGGGATGCACGTGCCTGGCGCTGGGATTCCTCCTGCTGGCGCCGCTGGCAATGGTGCTTGTTGAAAAGATATTCGGGCCATTGATCTCAAAATGCCTCTTCATCGATGTCAACCTGCTGAAATCGCAGCTTACAGGCAACATGTGGAGGAGTCTGGGAACTACCATCTCCCTATCGATAGGACTTGGGCTGTTCATGGGAACAGTCACCTGGGGCTATTCGATGCTGCAGCCTTTCGTGCCTGGCGACTGGGTTCCCGACATCCTTCTGGCATTCCAGAGCGGAGGTCTTCCGGATTCCGAACTGGCGAACATACTGCAGATCAAAGGAGTCCGCCAGGATCAGTGCATCCCGCTCGCAGTTGACCAGCCTGCCCTGGCAAAAGACATTACCGGAGCTGAACAGCGCATCTCCGTGACCAAGCAGGATAATGTAATTATGATCGGGCTCGATCCGCAGGAGGCCTTCGGCGGGAAAGATCCGCTCCTTCATCCGAAATTCGTACAAGGTTCCCCTGAAGAGGCTATCCAGAAACTTAAGCAGGGTCGGTACTGCATTGTGCCGGATCATTTCCTCAAGGCCACAGGACTCAAGATTGGCGACAGCTTCAAGATGATCCCTCCTGAAGCCCCCGGAGAACAAGTGGAATATACCATCGCAGGCGCAGTGGCGTTGCCGGGATGGCACTGGATGACAAAGTTCTCTGGGCTCAGGATGCGCAGCGGCAGGTCGGCAGCCATGATTTTCGCAAACTTCCAGACAGTCAGGAAGGACTTCAAGATCAACAAAATCAATTTCATCTGGATGAACATCGTGAAAGATGCCAAAGCTGAAGATATAGGTAATGCCGCAAAAGAGATCGCAGACCGCAACCTTGGCGAACACCGTCCAGTCAACGCCCAAGGAATGTGGGCTATGGGTGCAAGCACGTTTGGACAGTCGCTCCGCATGTCCACCAGGGACGATGTGCGCACACGGATAGGTTCCCGTGCTGACGGCATGATATGGGGAATGTGCCAGCTTCCACTCGTAACGCTACTGATCGCCTCACTGGCGGTGATCAACACAGTCATGGCGTCGGTCAGGGTCCGCCGCTGGGAGATGGGAGTCCTGAGGGCGATCGGAATAACCAGGTTTGGGCTTGTCCGCATGATCTTAGCCGAATCGATATTAATAGGAATAGTCGCCTGCATGGTCAGCATTGGGTTCGGAGTCATGGCTGGATGGTGCGGAACGGGAATCTCACAGTACGTCAGTTTCTTCGGCGGGCTTGACACCCCTCTCGTGGTTCCATGGACGAAGATTGCGATTGCCAGTGGAGCGACGCTGCTGCTGTGTCTCATTGCGGCACTTTGGCCAGCCATATCCACAGGACGTACTGACACCCTGAAACTGCTCCAGGATGGAAGAGCCAGCATGTGATATTCATGTCTATTGAAATAATGTTTATAATAAACGAATAAGGAGGAATAAATGAGTATTTTAAAGAAATGTCTCTATTCGGCCATGTTCTTTTCATTGGCCCTTTCAGGTGTCAACGCCTTAGCCGATGGGGAAAAGAAAAATGAAATCCCGAAAATAGATGAACAGCTCCTGAAGGATGCAAAGGCTTCCGTTCAGAAGGGTGTGAACTACCTGACGGATAAACAGGCTGAAGATGGTTCTTGGTGCAGGCATCCAGCCATAACAGCTCTGGCATGTACCGCCCTGCTCAACAGCCACACGGCATTAAATCCTGAAATCAGGAAGAGCGCCGTGGAAAAAGGTCGGAAATATATACTCACGTTTGTCCAGAAGGACGGCTCGATCTGGGTTGCTGGAGGGCAGAGAGAGTTTCCTACCTATACGACTGCCATAGTTCTCACTTTCCTCGCCATAAACAATAATCCCGAAGATGAAAACGTAATGAGGGGCGCAAGAAAATACCTGCTTGACTGCCAGCTCGATGAGAACAATCCTGTCAATCCTACCAAGAAGGAGGATCCTTCTTATGGCGGAATAGGATACGCCAAGGATGGCAAGCCCCACGCCGATCTGTCCAACACCCAGTGGGCGCTGGAAGCGCTTTACCTGACAGACTATCTTGACAAGGAGCCGAAGGCGAAGAGTCCTGAGGACGGTAGGAAAAGCGATCTCGCCTGGAAAAACGCTGTCGAGTTCATGAGCCGCCTCCAGCACATTCCGGAATCGAATGACCAGGTATGGGTCATAAAGGACAAGAATGATCCGAACTATGGAGGATTCATCTACAAACCGGAAGACAGCAAGGCCGATGATAAATTCAAGGAAGGTGGTCTGCGCGCATATGGCAGCATGACTTACGCTGGCCTGAAAAGCATGATCTACGCAAAATTGAAGAAGGACGATCCCCGTGTCAAGGCTGCTGCAGAATGGGCTAGCAAAAACTATACTCTCGATGAAAATCCCGGAATGGGGCCGGCAGGACACTACTATTACCTGGTTGCCTTCTCCAAGGCGCATGCAGTCCTCGGAGATGAAATCGTGGAGACCCCGGACAAGCAGAACCATATTTGGAGAAGTGATCTGATTAAGAAACTGATTTCACTCCAGAAGGAAAATGGTGAATGGTTCAATGACAAGCACGGACGGTATATGGAGTCGATACCTGAACTCGTGACTTCGTACTCGCTCATTTCGATGGAATCGGCGCTACAACCGTACCTATCTGAAAAATAAGGACGTGCATGATTGCAGAACTGAAAGGAAATATTGACTTTTCTTGTAACCGGTGGTTTATTTATCGGTGCATTCGCAGTTGTTTCATTTTATTAGGCGACAAGTAGAGACCGATGGATATATCTCCCGCCTCTATGCTCCATCCACTAAAAATGATAGTCGTAGGATGAGGGGTTGGATTGACATATCAAAAACTTAAATAAAGGGAGGAACAGATATGAATGTCGAAAGCAAATGTCCTGTTACCGGAAGAACTGGCAAACACCCAGCAGGAGGCGGAACGACGAACCGGGACTGGTGGCCAAATCAGACTAATCTAAAGATACTGCGCCAGCATTCACCCAAGTCCAATCCGATGGACAAGGATTTCAACTATGCCAAGGAATTCAAGAGCCTCGATCTCCCAGCCGTGAAGAAGGATCTGCGGGCACTGATGACAGATTCGCAGGACTGGTGGCCGGCGGACTTCGGACATTACGGCCCCCTGTTCATCCGCATGGCCTGGCACAGTGCCGGCACATACCGCACTGCCGACGGCCGTGGTGGCGCCGGTGCCGGGCAGCAGCGCTTTCCTCCCCTCAACAGCTGGCCTGACAACGCGAACCTCGACAAGGCCCGCCGCCTGCTTTGGCCGGTCAAGCAGAAGTATGGCAGAAAGATCTCATGGGCCGACCTCATGATCCTCACGGGCAATGTCGCCCTGGAGTCAATGGGATTCAAGACCTTCGGATTCGCCGGCGGACGAGAAGATGTATGGGAGCCGGAAGAAGACGTCTACTGGGGTTCTGAGAACAAATGGCTTGATGACAAGCGGTACTCCGGAGACAGGGATCTTGAAAACCCGCTCGCCGCAGTTCAGATGGGGCTTATCTATGTCAATCCGGAAGGCCCGAACGGCAAACCCGATCCAATCGCGGCAGCCAAGGATATACGCGAGACCTTCGCACGCATGGACATGAATGACGAGGAGACCGTTGCCCTTATCG
>CAZDNQ010000464.1:0-4254 GCA_964506605.1 uncultured Victivallis sp.
CCATCCACACCTCCACGGCGTTGATCCCGTTTTTGGACATGGCCGAGAAATAGTCGTCGTAGGCGAACGTCCCCTTGTCGGGACGCGTCCCGAGCTTCAGCTGAGTCTCGCTCCGCGTATCCTTCACCGAATGGATGTTGAAACCCGTCGGATAGAAGAATTCGCCGGTGGAAAGCTCGAAGTAGCGGTTGTCGGTCCTGCATGTCCGCACGAAGCCCGGATATTCCGAAGGTTCGGCGGTGAATCCGATTGGCGGAGTCGTGATGCTGCTTTCCGGAGTCCCCGACGAGTCGGAGGCGGAAATTGCGAAGGTGAACTTGCCGGGCTGCTGTGGCGTGAACCTGAACGCCCAATGCGCCTTTCCGGTCGGCGTCCTCATTTCACGGTTGAAGCTGAGCTGGCGCACGTAGGGCTGCGTGAAATATGCAGGGACCACCGTCTTTTCACCCTCGGGACCTGTGAACTGCACGTCCACCTTGATCTCCTCGGCGTCGAAGGGGTTGAAATATTCGCGCGAAAGTTCGAAGCTCCCCTCGATCATCCTGTTCACCTTTACGCTGTCCGGACAGCTGAGGTTCAACACCTGCAGGGGCGGCATCGTGCGTTTCCCTGTGATTTCCAGGTTGCGGCAGGAGAGCCTGACAACCCTGGCTTCGGTTCCGGAAACCTTAAATCCGGCGGTCAGCATCATCGCGGCGTTGAGGCAGCTCCATGTGGCGGAGTGCCCCTCGGGTTTAAGGGCCGATGAAGCGGCTTTAAGATCCGTCTCTATCTTCTGCCACGCGCCTGGCGCCAGGCTGCATGTCTTACGGCTCTGGAACCATAGGCCGTCCTTGTCCTTGACAAATACATTGCCGGATACGGGCTTGCCGTCGGAGGATTCGGCCTTGACCTCCATAGTGAGAATATCCTTGGCGAAATCTTCGGCGGTCGGTCGGAAGTTTTCCCGCTTGCGCTCAAAATACAGCAGGGCGGAATTGGGCATCCTTGCAGAACCGGAGACAACCCCGTCATCGTCGGCGTCAACCTCCTCCGGGATGCTGCTGCCCACCTGGAAGAACCAGGAGCCTTCGGGCGCAGGTATTTTTACATCCTCGTCATCTCCGTCATCCGCCGCACGCGCTGAAGCGGCGGACAGGAGCAGGACCGATACGAGGACTGAGAGGAGCCTTTTTCCCGAGCAGGATGATATTTTCATAGGAATAATCCATTCCGGCAAAATAAACCGGACTGTACAGCGTTAATCTTCAATCAGCATGGAATATAGCTTTCCTTTGCGGATTTAATAACGCAAGAATGTATGGAATATTGTGTTTTCCGGAAAAAAAGGTATCTTAGAGGTTTTCCCTGCAATCAAACTGATCGGAACAGCGGACGATGAAACTTGATGAAGTGACGAAGCAATTCATCCTTGAACATGGCAGGTACTGCTCGGTCGTCACCTTCAAATGGTGGCAGACGCTCTTCTACTGCGTCGTTGCATGCTTTCTCCTCTTCGTGCTTGCCTACCGCTGGGACGTGGCACTCTGCCTTGTGACGCTATATGTGTCGTTCTGGTATTTCAGCGCAGCCTTCTTCAGGGGGCTGGCGGTAATGGTCTCCATGAGCGGGAAAGGGGAGAGGAAGATCACACATGCGCAGATCGCCGCGCTCAAGGACGATGACCTGCCGGTCTACACCATACTCATCCCGCTCTACAGGGAGGCGAACATTGCCGGAAAGATCATAACGTACATAGACCGCCTTGACTATCCGAAGGACAAGCTGGACGTCAAGCTCCTCCTGGAGGAGGACGACACCGAAACAGTTTCAGTCGTGCGGAAAAGTTCGCTTCCGGACTATTATGAGGTGATCGTCGTACCCGATTTCCTCCCGAAGACCAAGCCCAGGGCGTGCAATTTCGGCCTCAAGCGGGCGAAGGGGGAATACTGCGTGATCTTCGACGCCGAGGACAGGCCCGAGCCGGACCAGCTGAAGAAGGTCGTCGTGCTGTTCAGGCAGCTTCCGGCCAATTATGCGTGCGTCCAGGCGAAGCTTAACTACTATAACCCACGCCAGAACATCCTGACGCGCTGGTTCACGATCGAATACAGCACTACCTTCGATCTGCTCCTGCCGGGAATGGAGATGATGAACATCCCCATCCCACTTGGCGGCACCTCGAACCATTTCCGGACCGGCATCCTCGGCAAGATCGGAGGCTGGGATCCGTTCAACGTCACAGAGGACTGCGACCTAGGGATAAGGATCTACACCAAGGGATACCGCACCTGCATGATCGACTCCACCACCTGGGAGGAGGCGAACTGCAAGCTCTGGAACTGGATCCGCCAGCGCTCGCGCTGGATAAAGGGTTTCTTCCAGACGCATCTCACCCACATGAGGTATCCGCTTAGGACCGCTAAGGATCTCGGCCCCTGGGGCCTTTTCGGATTCTACATGTGCGTTGGCGCCAGCTCGTTCATGATGGTGATCAACGTCCTCTACTGGATCGCCGGCTCCATATACCTCCTGCTGCTGGCGCACGGAATGTGGAACGGGCAGACGCTCTGGGGGATGATCAGGAATTCCCTCCAGGAGAACTATGAGGGGTTCGAAATGCTCGGACGGCACTTCAAGGCCTGGCCTCTCCTCTACCTCGGCACGGACCAGGACAGCTTCTGGTCGTTCGTGTCAATCTCGTTCTTCACAATAGGCGTAGTGCTGATCCTGGCGAACCTGCTCTTCGTCTTCTGCCACTGTATGGCATGCTTGAAAAGGAAATACTACTATCTCCTTCCGTTCGCGTTGCTGATGCCGGTATACTGGGTTCTCATATCGGTCGGCGCCTGGAAGGGGCTCATACAGCTCTTCACAAAACCATTCTACTGGGAGAAGACAGTCCATGGGCTGTCGCACAGGGAGGAACCGCCTCCGCCGGAGAGCGATTGAACCCTAATTTCGATTTGGAGTACAATCTTTCGTCTGCATATTCTTGAAGGAATTATTTCCAGTCATTCAGCTTCAGGCAATCATCCTCCGCAGTCCGTCCTTTTCCTGTCTGCCTGGCTCTGCACCATGATATTCATAAGGTGTTCCATCACATGCCCGGCAGGGAGATTGGGTTGAACTTGAATGGCCGGAAATCTGTTTCCACTTGAGGCCGTACGGGATGATCAGTTGCCTTCGCCGCTGTTCCCGCTGCCGCTCGACTGCCTGGCCTGGATCTTGCCGGCCGGCGCGGCCGTAAGATAGAACATGATACCTACGGTCTGCTTCAGCCTCTTGTCGTCGTCGTCGTTCCTGTCCTGCCGGACACCGTATTCAAGCGCGAGCTCCCAGCAGTGGAAGGTCCTTATCAGCTTTATCATGCTGCTGTTGATAATGTGGTTGTCGATGTCATATGTAATCTCGAATTCGCCCCTGGTCTTCTCAATGATCGGGAACTGGAGCTTCATCATGGCGTTCTGGAACTTGGAATACCTGGATATGAAAGCGGTGCCGGAATTGATGTCTGCGAGCGAGCTGCCCATGGAGTAGGTGCTCCTCTGGGTGTAGTTGCGCTGGTAGTTGTATCCGAGCGAAACCTTCCATTCGTCGGTTATGTCATATGTCAGACCTATCATGAACTTGTTCAGGTTGAAATGCCCGGCGTCGATGAGTAACTGCGATATGATATGCAGGTCGTCGAACGGATCAAGCTGGAACTTCGTCCCGAAATCCCCGAGGTTCTTGAAATCCTCCCCGTTGGTGTCCTGCTCCTTGTTGAAGTGGAAGTCGAAATAGTTCTCGACGGACGCCCATGTGTATATCTGCTCCCTGTTGTAGTCGCCGCGGCGGGTCTGCAGCCTGTTCTTAAGGCCCAGCCTAATGAAGTTCTGCTCGTCGATCCTGTCGATGTCGTCGAAATAGTATATCTTGTCGCGGCTGAGGGTGGGCTTTGGGATGAAATTGTAGTTCACGTAGGGCTCCATCACATGCCTGATGCCGTCGATGTCGAAGAATGCGCTCTTCGCGTCATTCCAGGTCCTGTAGATCTTGGTGTTCACCTCGAGTCCGGTCTCGGCCACGGCGCGCAGTTTGCCGCCGCCCTTGTCGTCATAGTTCACCACGTCGCCGTCGACCTGTTCGCCCTGTGGGTTGTCAACCGTGAACATCGTGTTCAGGTCGTTGGGCGTCACCTTTGTCTTGGATGTCTTCGAATAGTACGTCAGCCTGAAGCCGGCGCGGGGCAGCACGTTCAGCCAGTCGAAGCGCAGCGGATAGTAGAACATG
>CAZDNQ010000465.1:0-4243 GCA_964506605.1 uncultured Victivallis sp.
AGAATACCGCGGTTGGTGGCCATCAGGGAATTCTTCACCTTGTGGATATCCGCCGGATGACAGCCTTCGACACCGCAGGTTTTGGCCACCCAGCGCAAATCGCCGGGATTGAGGACCACCCCCTTGTGCGCCTTGTCCTTGTCAATGGCCAAGGGATCGCCCAGATGGCACGGCGAGCATCCCACGACCTGATTGTCATGCGCGCCGTCCAGCTTCTCCTTGGTATGGCAACTCAGGCACATTTCCACCATGCCCGCCGTAGTAACGGCCAGTTGCGCCGGCCGTTTGGTGCTCTGTTCAAATTCATCCCACGCGTCCTTGATAGCTATCTTCTTTCTTTTTCCATCAAGGTTCCTTGCCTTGGCGATGTGCTCGATTACCTCCACCTTGGTCTTAATCTTCAATGGATCTGTAAGTATCTTATCTCTTTCATCTTCGGCCTTGGTAAGAGTCGAGACTTTCAGGCAGACTGTCTTCCTCTTCTTGTTAACATCGTACTGGAGGTAGTAGATTCCGTTTCGCTTAAATAGATGTCCAGATGTTTTTTTCATGATTCCTAGCGCTTCCCATGCTTTCAATTCTTTTCATGGAATATAGCATAAAAAAGTTCATAAAGCATACAAAAAGCATACAACAAGAGGATTTCAGCGAGATAAATGAGGCTAAATCGAGGCACATTGCGAACGTATCGCTCTAAGCCAACTGAGCTACAGCCCCACGTTTTTTAGGATAACGGATTTTTAAAATATCCCGGTTTCCCTTTATTTCAAATCAGGAATCCTTTCTCTTCTCCAGTTCCTTCTGGATATCTGTCCACAGCTCCGGATAGTTCTTGGAAATGCATTCAGGCGCAGCCCTGGACGGAGGCCTGCTGTCCGAATGCCTGCCCAGATATGATTCGATCTGGTCCAGGTAGCAGTCCCCCTTGTTCTTTTCCTTGCAGTTTCCGCATATTGGAAGAATGCTCTTCAGCTGCTTCAAGTGCGAAAGCGCGGTATTGAGCTCATATCCCATCTTCATCTGTTTTTCCATTGAATCGTGGAGCTTCGATATTGCAAACGCGGCAATTATGAACGCACCGCCGCGGATCACAAGCGTGTCCCAGACCGCGACTGCGAAGTTGCTGTAGCGGTATCCGCAGTAGTAGTCCGCCATGAACCAGCAGACCGACGAGGCGATAGACATCGTAACACCATACCATCTGCCAAGATGCCATGACAGCAGGATGATCGGTATGAAATAGAAGATGAAGAAACCCAGCTCGCCGGTGAAATAGTCGAAATACGCAATGGAGACGAGTATTAGGCACGAAAGCAGCAATATCCAGGCTTTCTTGATGCTTATTTTCATTTTCCCGTCTCTTTGGCTGGAGCCCTCAAGCCCTTACCGACTTCGACCGCTTCCTGGTAGTATTTGAGGATGGAGGCCGCGGAAACTTCATCATCATATCCGGCAAAATCCCTTATCGCCTCCTCCTGGACCTGCAGCGCCTTGTCGAGGGCGCCGGAATTGTAGTATGCCCTGGCAAGTGCGCTGTGGCAGAGCCCCCGCCTGCGAGGTGATGCATTCCCAGGCAGCAGCTCTACGGCGCGCTGCGCAGCTTCAAGAGCCAGCTTGACCGACCCCGTCCCGAAGCTCATCCCGTCGGAAATCAGCAGTGACAGGTTCCCGAGATCCTCCGGAGAGTCCTTGAATGCGAGAATCGCCTTCTCATAGACCTTCCGCTTCTCCTCTGCGGACGCCCCTGTCTTGTCGAGGATGCCCAGCTCCACGGAGTAGAATGGAAAATGCCCCGGGAGCTTATTCTCCAGCCCGTTCAAATATCCAATGGCGTCAGCGGGCCTGTTCTGGCTCTCGAACACGTACAGCTTGCATCTGAGCGCTATGTCGTCTGTTGGATCCCGTCCGAGTATGTCGTCGGCGATATTCGAGACAAGACCCGGATTGTCCTTCTCCATCGCATTCTTCAGATCGTCATGGAGAAGCGTGATCTTCCTCTGCACATTTATGTCGAACTTGCCGCTTATAACCTTGTCCAGGACAGCCTCAAGCCCCATGGGATGCCCCTTCCAGAGGATCTTCCCGTCCTTGCCTATGACAAACACCGCCGGAATACCCGGATCCGCCCCCATATACTTCTTGTATGTCTTCCTGCCGTCGTCGATCGCAATCCTGTATGAGATGTATTTCCTGTCATTTACGAACTTGGAGACAAGGGCTTCTTCCTCGGTGGAGATTCCAATGACCTGCACACCGTCCGCGGAATACTTCTTCTGGATGTCGTTGAGGACGGGCACCGTCTCCTTGCAGATCGGGAGCCATGTCGCCCAGAAGTCCAGGACGACGATATTCCGCCCTTCCATGGCGGCAAGCATGTCCGGATCCCCCTTCACCCATTTGAGTATATCAAGCTCCTGCGCCTTGTCGCCGGGCTTGAGCGCCAGCAATGAAAACGGCAGAAGCGCCAGCAAAAGGATAAGAATAGTCTTTCTTTCCATCAATCACTCCCTTTAATATTTCATCCGTGCAACGGAAGACTGCACGGGGAATTTATATGTTCAAAGCCTGAAAGCAACTTATTCCAGAGTTATCCATATCCTCCCGCTGGAGGAATGATGGAGCTTCAGGGGGATGTCGAACGCCCTGCGGAGAATGGAATCCGAGAGGATCTCCCTCCTCGGCCCCGAAGCCAGTATCCTGCCCTCCTTAAGGACAAGCCCCATGTTGAACACCGGAAGTATCTCCTCGATCCTCTGTGTCACGAAAAGAACGGACGGCGATCCCGGCCTCCTCACAAACGCATCTATGGATTCAAGCAGGAACTCCCTGCTCTTCAGGTCCAGATGCACGCAGGCCTCGTCCAGGATCATCACCGCCGGACTTGACATCATAGACCTGGCTATCAGCACCTTCACCTGCTCCCCCGAGGAGAGGAATTCGAACGGACGTCCTGCGAACTTCGCGGAATCCATCGAGTCCATGGCATCCAGCGCCTTCTTCTTCTCACCGGAGGACGTCTTCCGGTACAGGCCGATCGTGCCGTCGATTCCAGACAGCACGACCTCGAGCGCGCTCCATTTCGAGGAGGTCCAGCTCTGGAGGTATGGGCTGACCCACGCGATCTTTTTCCGAACTTCGAATATGTCGCAGTTGCCGAACCTGCTGCCGAGTATGCTTATCTCCGCGCCGTATTTCGGCCAGACAAGCCCCAGGAGCATGCGTGTGAGGCTGGTCTTGCCCGCGCCGTTCGCACCGAGGATGAACCAGTTCTCGCCGCGGCCGACCTCCCAGCTTATGTCGCTGAGTATCTCACGGCCCTCCAGCACCAGGCTGGCGTTCCTTATTGAAATTATCTTTTCCTGATCTTGCATTCAATTAAGGTAACGCAGACATTCCTGTCTGCAATTTTTTTCTCTCATAAAGGTTCAAAGGCTCCCAGCTGTTTATCTGAAGAAATCCAATAATGAGAAATCTTCTCCCTGTGGCTTTGTGCCTCTGTGAGAGATATATTAATCGTACATATGAACACAAAAGATGCTTTTAAGACAATCGACGACTTCCGTGTCTCCTCCGGGGAACGGCTCGATGCCGCCAGGCGGATCGCTGCGGCCGGCTTCAGGCCGGACATGGACGCCGTCTGCGAAATCGACCTCCACTGCCACTCGTTCTGCTCCGACGGCTACTACTCCCCTGCCAACAAGGTCTTCGAGGCGTTCCGCAGGAGGATGAAGGGCATATCCATCACCGACCACGACCTCTTCGACGGTCAGCGCGAGGCTCTTGAGGCGGGCAGTATTTTTGGAGTTGATGTCGTTCCCGGCGTGGAATTCTATACGGACAGGGCGGGCATTGAAATCATCGGGCATTTTCCGGACAAGAAAAATTTCATTGAGCTCCTGGAATCAGGCTCTCCGGAAAAATTGATTAACAAGATCAGGTCGGCCAAGAAAAAGCAATTAAGCAGCATGATCAAAAGAGTACCGGAATGCTTCAAGAAGCTCGGGTTCGATGCGGAGATAACCGACGACGACATCGACAAGTTCGTCCGCAACGGAGTTTCTACAAAGGGCGACATCAGCGTGATCATGTGGCAGAAATACGGTCCGGAACTTAAGAGGCGCGGAATCTCCACGGATGTAAAGGACTTCCAGGCGAAATACACGACGCAGAAGGACCAGCTCGATGTTGCGCTCGAGCTCGACATGGATCTTTCGCCAAAGGCTTTTGTGAAACGCATACTTGA
>CAZDNQ010000466.1:0-4231 GCA_964506605.1 uncultured Victivallis sp.
CGCTCCAGGTCCAGTTCAGTCCTTCAGCAGCTCCCTTATGTCGAACTCCCTGTACGGCCCGTCGGCCGCCGGGGGCATCCTGTTCATCGACAGATACATCTTCATGTCAGCCGGAACGAAAACCACAGCCTGCAGGTTGAGCTTTCCCATTGCGGAACCTTTGAGCGCCTTTTCCATGTCCTCTACGCCCAGGGCCGCACCTGCGTCTGAACCCAGGGCATCGAGATATCCATACCGTTCACAATCCACCTTCTGCGATCTCTTTCCAGGATTCAGGAAATAATTGGTGGCCGCGATATAATTCCGCTCAGGGAACCTTCTGGACATTTTCTCCGCGCCTATTTCCAGCACGCATGCCTTCTTTCCGTCGGCAACCATGGCGTTCATCGGAATCACATGCTCCATCTTTGCGATGAGGTCGCAGAATGATTCCGTGTCGACGGCCTTGAAGGCGGCCTCCCTGAAGGCAAGATGGATCGTCACGCCCCTGCTGTTGTACAAAGGCGGAGCGCTGTTGAAAACCAGCATGTTTCCAAACGCCACTCCGTCTTCGTTGATCCCGGTATATGCACCGATGAATCCGACAAACGCCAGGGAGACAAGCCGTTTGCCGGCCTCAGGATGGAATACTATTATTATATTGGCGCAGTGCCCGAGCCCGTAGGCGAAATAGTCGAGATTCCTGCAAAACATCATCTTCCCATCCTTCGCCCTGTCTCCAAGCACCGTCAGTCCGCTGCAGTTATATTTTGCAGTCATATTGATCGCGAGGATGATGTCGTATGGCACGCCGGCGGCCCCTGCGACGGCTTTCAGCTGGAGCACTGTTCCTTCTGGAAGATTCTTTTCCAGTGCTTTTGCGGCGGCCACATAACTGTCCAGGCTTTCCGGAGGCAGCAGCAGTTTCACCAGGTTGACAACGTCATTTATGGAACCTTTCAGCAATGTGCCGTACTGCCTGCCCATCTCCTCCGGAGTGCCATAAAGATGGATGACGGGAAGTTCCTGGACAATGTCAATGCGCGCCCTGCTGTCCGGAAGGCGCTGCGGCTTCAGGAAGCAATATGTGGCACCACTGGTTTCCCCTGCAAATGAAGCTGCTGCAAGAATCGAAAGTATTATAAAGGCGCCAGCAATGCCCGAAAGAAGTTTGCTTGCCGCATTCATGTCAGACACCCTCAGGAAAACAGCCGAAACGTACGGCCTGGCTTTGCTACTTCAACCCCAGCACGTCCTGCATGTTGTAGATGCCGGGCTTGGATTTAGCTAGGAAACGCACCGCCTTGAGCGCGCCTTTTGCGAAGGTGTCGCGGCTTGAGGCCTTGTGCACCAGTTCGATGCGCTCACCTTCCGTTGCGAAGATCACAGTATGGTCGCCGACGACGTCCCCGCCGCGGACGGCATGTATGCCTATCTCGGACTTCTTCCTCTCACCGACAATGCCCTTGCGACCATGGACGCAGTCCTTCTCATATGAAAGATTCCTGGCCTTTGCAATCGCCTCGGCAAGGCTGACGGCCGTCCCGCTCGGGGCATCCTTCTTCTTGTTGTGGTGCATCTCTATGATCTCGACATCATAGTCCTCGCCAAGAGTCTTTGCGACTTTCGCACAGAGATCGAAGAGGAGGTTCACGCCGACGCTCATGTTCGAGGCCATCACGATACGTCCGCCCTTCTCGACGAGCTTCTCAAGAGTCTTCCTGTCGGTTTCTGAAAGCGCCGTGGTGCCGATCACCATCGCAGCCCCGGCATCGGTTGCGAGCTTCGCATTTTCCACCACGGGGCCGGTGCTGAAGTCTATCACGGCGTCGGCCTTTTTGACAAGTGGAGCCATATCGGCGCATATCTCCACCCCGCATGGTTCAAGTCCCGCCACCATTCCCGCGTCCTTGCCTATGAACGGACTTCCGGCGAACTCGGTCGCGCCCGCAAGCTTCATGTCCTTCGACCCCATCACACGCGCCACAAGGAGCCGCCCCATGCGACCGGCCGCACCAGCTATGACTACTTTGATCATTGTATCAACCTCGGATTTTGTTTGGCAGGTAATCTAGTCTAAGAAAGGATAATTCCAAGACGTGTCGGGCTAAAGCCCACCATACTCATATGGATTTTCGTATCAAAGCCAATTTTTTCAGATCCAGTTACCAGTATCAATTCACATTTCTCGGGCAAGAATGCCCGAGTTACTTCCCTTTCAGGATCTCCCGGACCTCCATCTTGATCTCGGGATCCTTGTGGTTCACGAACTCCTCGAGGACCGGGTACGCCTCTGCGCCCATCCCGCGGAGCTTCTTCTTCGCATCCTGCCTGGTCCCGGCATCCTGATCTCCGAGTTTCGCGACAAGCTCCCGGACCAGCTTCTGCTTCTCCTCGGGGACATCCTTCTTTTCGAACCTTGGAACAACAGGCACCTTCCAGTTCTGCTCCTTCGCCGTCTTCTGGAACTGCTCCTCCGTGATCGTGGCGGCATGTCCATCCATATATACGACCTCGCGGCTGCCGTTCGCCTGACGCGGCGCGGCCGCGAGGATGAAGTCCACCGAGGAGCTTTCGGTATGTCCGGGGCAGTATATGAACTTGTCCTTACTGCCGTCCTGGGGGCTTATCCACACATACATTTCGGTGTTCTCAAGGTATCCGCCCGTTATCAGCTCATCGAATCCGTTCGGAAAATTCTCCTTGTGCTCCTGGGAATACATCCTGCATCCGAGCCCGATCTGCTTGAGCTTGCTTATATTGCTGGTAGTTTCCTTCTGGGCGCCTGCCGCCCCGGGGGCAACCATGTCCATGTTTCCGGCCTCAGGCCTGAAAGTACATATGAGCCAGCGGTTCGAATCCCTGTCCAGCGCAAATCCCATTTTGATCTTCATGCCGCCCTGGCCGGGGTTGAGCTGCAGCCAGGCCAGTCCCTTTTCAGGATCATCCGGCATGATTTCCGCGCCTGCCCCGCCTCCGGCAAGCTCATCGACCATTTCCGACAGATCCGCCCCAGGCCCCACATGTTCTGTAACCTGCAGCATCATCTTCCAATCGCCAGTGGTCAATTCCAAGGCCTCCTTGGTCTTGTTGTCGCCGACCAGATCCATGAACTTCGCCCAGACCTTGGCTGGTGATTCCTCCGGAAGGAGCTTCTCGGGTTTTCCACCTAGACTGACAAACAGTTTCTTCGCTTCGACTCTCAGCTCCTGTCCGCACTGCCCCTTGAGGAGGATTTCGAGGTCAGCGAGCGCCTTGTCCTTGTCGCCCTTCCCCTGGTACGCCAGAGC
The DNA here is from genome assembly GCA_964506605.1 of uncultured Victivallis sp. Lineage (GTDB taxonomy): Bacteria > Verrucomicrobiota > Lentisphaeria > Victivallales > GWF2-50-93 > GWF2-50-93. The sequence goes on from CAZDNQ010000466.1 coordinate 3,270, forward strand.
CTTGTGGTATAGCGCAAGCTCATAGAACCTGGTGCCGTCGGAGTTCTCCTTTGTTATCCTGGAAAAGCTTGCTATGGCTGCGTCGTAGTCCTTCTTTTCGAGGGCCTTGAGGCCTTCGTTGAGCCAGCCTGACACAGATATCATGGCGGAAAGCGCAATAGCGAAGATGAAATTCATTTTATCCCCCTGTATTTACGGAAATATATATTTTTCAGCGCGGAGGCGCAAGGCGCCCTTCATTTTTAAATCATTTATGGTGGCATAACCCTTTGGCAATACCGTAAATTGGAGATATATTGGCAAGTTATTCTATTCCTATAAAATAAGGGCCAAACTTATGAGTTCCGAACTTCTTCCAAACGAAAGCGATCTGAAGCTCCTACTCGAGGGCAGGCACGGCAGCCCTCATTCATTCCTCGGCATGCATCTCGACAAGGAAAAGAATTGCATAATTGTCAGATGCTATGATCCGAAGGCCGTCGAAATCTTCGCCATCGCCGAGACCGGCGAGAAGCTCAGGATGGAGAAGATACACGAACAGGGCCTCTTCGCGGCAGCGTTCCCCGGAAGACAGAATCATTTCAAATACGATATTGAAAAGCACTTCGACAACAACAGCACCTTCATCTCCCCCGACCCCTACTGCTTCCTTCCTGGCATCGGCGAGATGGACCAGTACCTGTTCAACCAGGGCGAGCATCACAAGGTCTATGAGTTCATGGGCGCCCACACCCGCGACTACGGCGGTGTGAAAGGCGTGCTTTTCACGGTCTGGGCGCCGAGCGCCGAACGTGTCTCCGTCGTCGGAAATTTCAACCAGTGGGACGGCAGGCGCCACATGATGCGCATGATCGGCTCCTCCGGAATCTGGGAGCTCTTCATCCCCTGCCTCCAGGAAGGCGAGATATACAAGTTCGAGATCAGGGCCGGAAACGGCGATATCTTCCTCAAGCTCGATCCGT
>CAZDNQ010000467.1:0-1332 GCA_964506605.1 uncultured Victivallis sp.
AGCTCGGGCTTTGCCGGACGCCAGTTTTCTTGCAAGACCTCTTCGAGCGGCGGTGCGTCCTTGTCATATTCCCTGTTCAACCCGATGCCTACGCAGGGAACTTCGGCATATGAGGCTGTCGCCTCCCTCATGCTCCTCAGGGCTTCAACTGCTGTTTCCGCCAGACGGCCTGGAAGAAGTTCGCAGTATGGCACATCGACTTCTCCCCAGCCCTCGATCCCGAGGATCGCCGGACCGCTATGTGTATGCGTGCAATGGACGATTACATTGCAGGGAAGGGAATATTTGGCGGCGACAAGCTTCCTGGTCCTCTCAGTCACTTCACGGCTGACCATGAGGAGATCAAGGCTTAACAGGACAACGGTCTGCTTGCCGTCGTTCAATGCCATAGCCCTTGCCGAAAGCCTGTCCCGCACCGCGATCGACTGCCTGTGTAGATACGGTCCGAAACCCGAGAGCTCCACCCCCACCCGCGGCGTTATATCTGTCTTTGCAAAACCAACCTTCAACATTTTGATCTCCTTTCTCCGAACTGTGCAATAAATGCTTTTCTATTAGTGTTAATTTTAGCTTTGCACGCTATATTCGCAAGAAACAAATATTGCTATAATTGTGCAATTATTGCTATTTAAGCAACCCAGGACATTGCAGGCGTGAAAAACAGATACTTCACAGGCGAGATGCTGGATCAGGTTGAGCATCCTGAAAAATGGAAGCTCGTATCGTCGTTCCTCGAACCGGAGCGTCCTGAAATCCAAAACGAGAGGCACAGGAAATGGATGGGGACGCACAGCGACAGCCATCCTGCGCGCGAGGCGCTGGTATGCTTCTCGGGAAAGGCGTATTGCGGCTTCAAGGGCAGGCTATACCTGTGCGACGCCGGCACAATCTTCCTCTTCGATTCGTTCGAGCCGCATGACAGGCTTTACCCATCCCATTATCCTGATTCTGTCCACATGTGGCTGATATTCCTGAACAAGATGACAGTCGCACACCTCTACAATATAAGAGGAGGGAAATCCTCGGCCGTCGCAAGCTTCCTGATGAAGGATGATAATTCCTCGCATGCATTCAGCAATGCGTGGGATTCGGCTCTGAAGGGGAAGCTTCCAGGGGCATTCCTGCGCGCAAGGATAATTTCATCCTTCTCCTCTCTTCTCCTCAATATCGCCGGAAAGGGATATCCGGACAAAGACGGCGGGGACAATCTCAACTACAAGGATGAAATATTCGAAAGCCTGATGCAGAACATCAGGACGACCGGCGGCCATGGGTTCAACCTTGCGAAGACTGCGAAGCTCGCAGGCATGAGCAAGTACCATTTCCACAGGC
>CAZDNQ010000467.1:1342-4215 GCA_964506605.1 uncultured Victivallis sp.
TTCAGGGGAGACGCTCCACAGCTTCGTCGACAAGGCAAGGCTTGAAAAGGTCGCCGAAATGAGGAAGAAGGGAAGCAACATGACCGAGATCTCCGACTCCCTCGGATTTTCCTCTCTCTCGGTCTTCCTCCGGTGGTTGAGAAGCAGTAAGTAAACGAAGCTTTAGCAATACGCCATTTTTTTTCTTAACCAGCTTGAAACCAAGGGAATATACACTAGGATACTTGCTGGTTGTCTTCGTTGTTATAAATGGTGCACATGAGGAAATTCTTCTATCCATGAAAAGATGCAATACCAGTACTGGCAAGTTGTTAAAGCAACTGAGCCTTTCTTCTTTAATCATCTGCTTTTTCAATAGTTTTGCGAGCTTCGCAGATGAAGCCGACAAAGCATGCAAATCTTTCTCCTTTTCCGAACTTGGACAAAAAGTTGCTGAAAAAGCCGATTCGAATTCCCTAGGAATCAGAGCAGTCGACAACGGTGCGGAAATTGTATGCAAGCTCCAGGCACTTGAAGCATCGGTAACTCCATCCGGTATTTCAATCAAATCCACTTCCAGTACCGAAGGCGGCGGGACATTCAGCATGAAAGTTGCCGGAATAGGACGTATCGGCCACAGACTTTCACCCGTTCCACTGGATGGTACGGTTTCAGTGTTGGAAAAACACGTTAAGACCGTTCGTCCGGAACTTATAGAAGAATATACTGTCTCCGGTGATGGCATCCGCCAGGATTTCATAATTTCAAGGAAGCCTGAAGGCAACGGTAATCTTTCACTAGCCGTCGATCTCAGCGGCGCGACCGCCGAACTTTCCGACTCCGGAATTAAAATCCATCTCACCGAAACCGGCAGGGAATTCGCGTACTCGAAACTTCTTGTAACCGATGCCGCCAGCAAGACACTTCCCGCCGAATTCAAGATAGATTCGCCCAGTGAATTTTTTATCAGTGTTGATGACACAAATGCCCTTTATCCCATCCGTATCGATCCGACCATCGGTGATGAGAATTGGATAAGTATGACTGGAGCTACAGGTGTCAACAATACTGTTTATGCTCTAAGTTGCGACTCTTCAGGAAACCTATATGCTGGAGGAGACTTATCTACTGCCGGCGGGGTGTCTGCAAGTTACATTGCAAAATGGAACGGTTCGTCGTGGAGCGCACTTGGATCGGGGATGAACGCGAATGTCCACGCTCTTGCCTGTGATTCTTCCGGAAACCTGTATGCAGGAGGATGGTTCACAACGGCTGGAGGAGTTACAGTCAACCGTGTCACCAAATGGAACGGCACAGCATGGAGCGCACTTGGAACGGGAATGAATGGTCCTGTCTGTGCACTTGTATGCGACTCTTCCGGAAACCTATATGCGGGAGGATGGTTCACCACTGCTGGAGGTGTAACAGCAAATCACATCGCAAAATGGGATGGTACTACCTGGAGCGCGCTTGGTACGGGGACGAATGATTATGTCTATTCCCTTGCCTGCGCTCCATCTGGAACTCTGTACGCCGGGGGATACTTCATCACTGCCGGGGGAATCACTGCAAAGGGCGTCGCAAAATGGGATGGTTCCGCATGGAGCGCACTCGGATCGGGACTGGATGACGATGTCGAGGCAATTGCCTTGGATCCGTCCGGAAACCTTTATGCGGGAGGATGGTTCACCACTGCTGGAGGTGTGACGGCTAGCTACATCGCCAAATGGAATGGCATCGCATGGAGCGCACTCGGATCGGGTATGGATTCAAGAGTCCACTCGCTTACCTGTGATTTTTCCGGAATCCTCTACGCGGGCGGAATATTCAATACGGCAGGAGGAATTACAGTAAACCGTATCGCAAAATGGGACGGTACAGCATGGAGTGCACTCGGTTCTGGAATTGACATCAACGGCAGTGCTGAAGCCCTATCCTGTGATTCTTCGGGCAACCTATTTGCCGGAGGCGGCTTCGCCACAGCAGGAGGCAAGTCTTCACCGAACTTGGCGAAATGGCTGACTCCTCACACATATACACTTACCTATACTGCCGGGCTTGGTGGCTCCCTCTCCGGAGCAGTATCACAGACCGTTAAACGCGGTGCAAACGGAACAGCAGTTACCGCACTTCCCAATGCCGATTACCATTTCGTGAAATGGAGCGACAATGTGATGACTGCAACTAGAGTCGACAGAAATATCATAGGCAACTTAACTGTTACCGCAATGTTCACAAGCAACAATATTTTCTATAACGTGACATTCACCGAAGGTCTGAATGGCACAATAAATGGGACAAAACTCCAGACTGTGAGATATGGTTCGGACTGCACGCCGGTTACAGCTACGGCTAATCCTGGATTTGTTTTTGCCGGATGGGCTGGTGATTATAAAGGGAGTGCAAATCCACTAACAATTAAAAATGTAACTTCCAATATGGCGGTAACCGCCAAGTTCAGCGCTCCAATAACTTACGTAAAAGCTGATGCTGTCGGGAGCAATAATGGGACTTCCTGGGCAAATGCCTACACCAATCTTCAGACAGCAATAGATGCTTCTGGAGGGGAAGTCTGGGTCGCCAAGGGAACCTATAAGCCGACATCCTGGCCGAACGGTGGAACAACAGAACGAGAGAAACATTTCTCCCTGAAAAATGGTCTTTCCGTATATGGAGGATTCGCCGGCACCGAGACATTGCTATCCCAAAGAAATATTGCAGCAAATCCAACCACACTTTCAGGTGATATAGGAATTGCAGGAAACAATACGGACAACTGCTACCATGTTTTCCACCATCCCAGCGGATTATGGCTCAACGACACCGCAATGATTGACGGATTCACAATATCAGGTGGAAACGCAAATGGCGGGGAATATTCAATGGGCGGGGGA
>CAZDNQ010000468.1:0-4202 GCA_964506605.1 uncultured Victivallis sp.
CAGCTTCACATCCGTCTTCTTCCTTGCCAGGCGCAGGAACACCGACAGGTCGTTTTCGATCTTCCTGAGAATCCCCTTCTGCAGCGTGATTCCAGGTCCCGACGTTTTAAATTCGGCAAGGCGCAGATCGTTGAAGACTCCTGCTGCAAAATAATCCCCTATCTGCTGGAGGGTCAGCGCCCTGTCCGCGGATCTCACCACGCTCATCGGATATAGATGCTTGCTGCCGGTTCCGCCGAACGAGAAAATGCAGGCGAGCTTCCCATCCTCTGTCTTCAGTTCAATCCCGAACCCGGCATCAGGAGCTGAAGGCTCCTGCTTCTCCCGGGCTGGCGGTGGCAAATTCTGTTCCTGGGCTGAGATTCTACCTGAAGTGCTGGTGAGGCCTGTCCTGCAGGCCCCGAGATAGGCGTCGGTAAACTTCCTGCCGGTATATTCGCCAAGAGACAGGACTTCCTTCCTGAGTCCATCATCGACTCCGGAATCAATCGCCTTCCTGTAGATGCCGACAGCCATGGCAATCCACTGGGGGGTCTTGAGCCTTCCTTCAATCTTCAGGGCCCTGACACCGGCCTGCTTCAAAGCGTCCAGGCTGTCGAGGAGTGAAAGATCGTGCATTGAAAGGAAGCGGCCTGCGCCGCTGTCGCCGGCCTTCCATTCAAAACGGCACGGGCTCGCGCATAGGCCGCGGTTTCCGCTGCGCCCTCCGAGCCAGCTGGAAAGCAGGCATCGTCCCGACACGGAAAAACATAGGGCGCCTTGTACGAATACTTCAGTCTCCACCCCATCAACAGATGAAGCCGCCTTAATCTCCTCCAGCGACATCTCCCTTGCGAGCACAACGCGCCTGATACCAAGCTCCCTGGCGGCCTTGACTCCTGCTGACGATGAGATCCCCGCCTGCGTGCTGAAATGGAATTCGAGCTCCGGAAAGAACTGCATTAATTTGAGAACAGCAGGATCTTTGACCAGGACGGAATCGACCTTGCACTGCCTGGCAAGCTCGAGCTGCCTTGCCGCCTCTCCGAGTTCGCGCTGTGAGATGTCAATGTTCAGGGTCAGATATGCCTTCGCGCCGGCGGCATGCGCGATGCCGACGTTCTCGGCAAGGTTCTCCTGGTTGAAATTCTCAGCTCCGCGGCGTGCATTCAGCTCCTTGAGGCCGAAATACACGGCGTCGGCGCCGGCATTCACCGCGGCGGCCAGGGCCTCAGGTCCTCCGGCAGGGGCGAGAAGTTCCATTTTCGCGAGGTCAGCCATCAGAATTCCAGATTTTCCTCGTCTCCGGACAGATCCATCAGCTTCTTCTCGATTATCTTCTCCTTGTTCTTCTCACGCTGGCTGATATGCTGTTTCATCTTTTCAACCTCACCCTCCAGGTTCTTAAGCTCCTCCTTTTCCTTCTTCAGCTTCATGTCGAAGAGCCTCTCCAGCTCCGCTTTAAGATCCTTGCCAATCTTCTCAATTTCAGCCTTGTTCTTTGCGGCATCCTGCTCCTTGAGATCCTGTATCCGCTCTCCGAGAAGCTCAGTCTTCATCTCAAGCCTGATGAATTCCAGCTGCTTCTTGAACTCCTCAGGATTCTCATCTTTCAAGGAAAGCAGCTGCCCGCATTCGGCGAGATCACCTTTGAGCTGCTCGACCACTTCCCCTGGGGCATCCTTCAAATCCTTTTCCAGGTAATTTATCTTATCGGAAAAATTGGCCTTGTAGAACTCCATTGTCTTTTTTGCGGCCTCCTGGTCGTCGCCGAACTGTTCACATGCGGCCTTCCATGCCTGCGCCATGGTCTTGATGTTCCTCATGTCATCGCCGTCATTGTCCTCATCGGCCGCCAGGTTCAGCGCGCCAAGCATTCCCGCGCACAGGAACACCGTCAGCATCTTCGCTATCTTCATGTTTGATCTCCTCCTGTATGGTTAAAAAAAAAGGCGCGGGAGGATCCCGCGCCTTTGCATATCAGCTCAAAAGCCGTTACTTAACGGCGGCCATCGCCTTTTCGACGAAGACCTTGAACGCTTCCGGATCCTTCACTGCGACATCCGCCAGAACCTTGCGGTTCACGTTGATGTTCGCCTTCTTGAGTCCGTTTATGAACTTGCTGTAGGTCGTACCGAGCGAACGGCACGCAGCGTTGATCCTGACGGTCCAGAGGCTCCTGTACTCACGCTTCTTCTGCTTCCTTCCGATAAAGGCGTTGGCGTCAGCCTTGTCAATCGCATCATATACCGTGCGGATCTGCTTGCTGCTCGCGCCGTAAAAACCCTTCGCCCTGTCAAGCGCGCGTCTCCTGCGCTTGCGTGAAGGAACTGCAAATGTTACTCTAGGCATTGTATATTCTCCTGGAAATTATGGTTGATTAGGATATTATGGGTTCAGACGCCGTATGGGAGGGCCGACCTGATCCTCCTCATCTCGGTGCTTCTCACTTCATTGCTCTTGCGCAGGCGGCGCTTGCGGTTCGCGCCCTTCCCCGTCTTCAAGTGCCTTGAGCCGGCCCTGAAGTGCCTGAACTTGCCTGTACCCGTCATCTTCACGCGCTTAGCGGCGCATTTCCTCGTCTTCATCTTGGGCATCGTTTGTCTCCTTTGTTTTTAATCCGCTCATGCTGCTGTGAAGGCAGATGCCAGCCATTCTCAGTGATGCGCAGGATTTATGTTGATTATAATACTTCTTCCAATCAGCTTGGGCGTATTCTCAGCCACGCCTTGTCCCTCAAGTTCCTTGATCACCTTCTGCATTATGCCGAAACCAAGCTCCTTGTGGGCCATTTCACGCCCCTTGAACATCATGGAGGCCTTTAGCTTATAGCCCTTCTGCAGAAATTCAATCGCATGGCTCATTTTTATCTGATAATCATGCGGATCGATGTTGCAGCCGAACTTTATCTCCTTGACTTTGTGCTGGTGCTGGAGCTTGCGCTGCTCCTTGTCCTTCTTCTTCTGCTCGTAGATGAGCTTTCCGAAGTTGACAATCCTGCATACAGGCGGAGTCGCCTGATCGGCCACGAGCGCCAGATCGAATCCCGCCTGCTTCGCCAGGTCAAGCCCGCGCTGGAATGTCATTATCCCGAGCTGGCTGCCATCGGCTCCAATCACACGAATTTCCCGACCGCTGAGAGTACGGTCGCCGGCTTTGACTAACCTAGATATAGGCTGGCCCTCCTATGTTGTTTAACACTAAAACCGAAAATCCTATTCAATTGCCGGCGAGACGCCGGCGCTCAAATTTCCATACGCATTCACAATACGCCGTTTCTCAGGTTCACCGATACTCCGGCTCAGGAATTATCACAGCTTTTCAGCCACTTCCTGGTTCATCTTCCCTATAAGCGCATCAATGCTGATCGCCCCAAGCTCGCCTTCCCTGCGGCTCCTCACGGATACGGTGCCGGCTGCGACTTCCTTCTCTCCTATCACGGCTATCATCGGGATGCGCAGGTTCCTGGCGTCCCTGATCTTCGCCCCGATCTTCTCGGTGCGCAGATCATAGTCCACCCTGAATCCGAGCCCTTTAAGTCTTTCAGCGAGCTTCATCGTGGCGTCATGCTGTTCCTCGGTGATCGGCAGTATCCTCACCTGTTCAGGAGCCAGCCACAGAGGGAATCCGCCGGCGCAGTGCTCGATGAGTATTCCAAAGAAACGTTCAAGCGATCCGAAAAGCGCGCGGTGCACCATGTATGGACGGTGCTTCTGTCCGTCGGTGCCGATGTAGTTCATGTCAAAACGTTCCGGCAGATTGAAGTCGAACTGGATCGTGGTCGTCTGCCATTCGCGGCCGATCGCGTCCTTGACTTTAAGGTCTATCTTCGGCCCGTAGAATGCGCCGCCGCCCTTGTCGACCTCGCACTTGAGCCCGCATTTGCCGACAGCCTTCTCTAGGGAAGTGATAGCCTGCGCCCAGCGCGACTCCTCGCCTACGGCCTTTTCAGGACGTGTCGCGAGATACGCGTTGATTTCCTTGAATCCGAAACATTTCCATATGTAGAGGCTGAACTTCAGCACCCGTTCGATCTCGTCCTCGATCTGCTCAGGCGTGCAGATGATATGGGCGTCGTCCTGGGTAAATCCGCGGACACGCAGAAGCCCGTGAAGGACTCCGCCTTTTTCGTAGCGGTATACAGTACCGAGTTCCGCCCAGCGCAGAGGAAGTTCGCGGTATGAGCGGTTCCTGGTCTGATAGACCTGGATGTGGAACGGACA
>CAZDNQ010000469.1:0-4201 GCA_964506605.1 uncultured Victivallis sp.
ATTCACTTCGTTGACGCGGCTGCTTTCGACATTCACAGTGCCGATGTTGGTCTGCGGCTTGCCGTCGTCGCCGTCCTTGTTGAACACCTTTGACTTTCCGCCGGCTCCTGCGCCTGCATTGAGGTTGACGTTTCCGATGTTCTTGGACTCGTTGACCGCCTTCACCTGTCCGACTCCGACATTGGTCGAGACCGAGACGCCTTCGGCGCTGGCGCCCTTGATGGAGCCGACATTCACAGATGAGTTCTTTGCGTTGATGGTGCCGACCGAGACGTTTGATTCCAGGTTGGAGCCGGTCGCTCCTCCGACCTCCACGCCGGTACTCACGTTGGAGTTAACGGCATTTATGGAGCCAGCCGTGGTGTTCGCCTTCAAAGTCGAGCCTTCTATTGTCGCACCGTCGACCTTGACGCCTGTGTTGACCCTTGAGTTGACTGCGCTGATGTCGGCTTTCGTCTTGCTGGAGATCTCGGATTCATTTATCTGCGCGCCCCTTGCCTGGACGCCGGTGTTGATCTCGGAGCCGCCGACGGCGGTGTTCTCCCCGCTTGATTCGCTGGTGATGGTGGAGTCGGAGACGACGGTCTTCGGCATCGCCAAAATCGCCGAAGCTGAAATAAGGCTGACAGCCGTAAATATGAATACCTTTTTCATATGAGTATTATAGCCCCGGAAACCCGGAAAATCAATACGGCGGGATGGTGTACAATATATATGCAATAATAAAAAATCAGTAAAATCTAATAATAACACTTGAAAGATGTATAAAAATTGTATAATATAGCGGGTGTAATACAAAGGAATATCTTATGCAGGGACTTGTCAATTCTTCTCCGCGTACAAGAGTTGTCCGGAGCATCAGGTCTTCAATATCAAAGGGCCGCTACGCCGACGGCGAAAAGCTTCCCGCAGAGAACGACATCGCGCAGTCGCTCGGTGTGTCGAGGGGCACTGTCAGATCGGCTCTTGAGGATCTTGAGAAGCAGGGGCTGATCAGGACGGTCAGGAACTGCGGCCGTGTCGTGACTTATACTTCGAGACGCGAAGACTCGGTGCTGTCGAAGACCGTGGTGATGCTTTCCGCCATAACCGAGAATCCAGCGCTCTACGCCGAAAGCGGCAAGATGTGGGCTGTCGAGGCCGGGGTGTTCGATGCCGCGCGCGTCGCCGGCCTAAACGCGATGTATATGAATGACAGCGCCGTGGGCAGCGGGGAGCTGGACAGGATCATCGCCGCCAGGCCATACGGGATAGTCGTCTCCCATTCCACCGTGGACTCGGAGAAGTTCCCTGAGATCCTTCCACGTCTCGGGAGTGCTGGTGTGCCGGTCGTTGTGAACGGCGACGGGATTGAATTGGAGAAGTTCAACAGGATCATATCCGACCAGGAGACCGGGGCATATCTTCTTGCGAAGAAGCTGATCGCCGCCGGAGCCAGGCGGATACTAAGGGTGTGGACCAACCAGACACCGTTGTACTGGGTCAGGAACAGGAACGCAGGATATGAGAAGGCCATGAAGGAGGCCGGTATCCAGCCGCTCAGGCCTGTGCTGACCGGCTGCCTCACCCCCAGGATGGAGGACAGCAGGGAGAACTTCGAGAGGAGGACGCGGGAGTATGCCGGCTACCTCGCCGAACATCTCAGCGGGAAAAACGCGGTCGACGCCCTCATGCTCATGAACGACAGCGACGCATATCCTGCCGCGGCCGCATGTCGTCTCTTCAAGAAGATTCCGAACAGGGATGTTGTGATTGCCGGATATGACAATTTCTGGAGGGAATGTCCTGAAAGCAGATGGGAGAAGGAGCCTCCTGCGGTCACGGTCGACAAATGCAATTTCGAGACGGGCAGGAAGATGTTCGAACTCCTGTCCAGGACCAGGGATGGAAGCGTCCGCGCCGGCGGCGTCCTCGTGAAAGTTGAATCAAGGATAATTAATATAAAGGATATTTAGAATGAAGAAAATCCTGATGGCGCTTGCGGTATCACTGCTGGTATCCCTGCATGTTTCCGCCTCGGAACCAGTATCGATCGATCTGCTTGTCGGCGGGAAATGGCTTTTCTCGCAGGACAAGGACAGGAAGGGCGTCGCCGAGAAATGGTTCGCGCCCGACTTCAATGACAGTTCATGGAAGGAGATAAAGGTGCCTGCCTCATGGAGTTCTCTGGGCATGCCGTACATGGGGGACGCCTGGTACAGGCTGGCCATCGACATCCCCGCCTCATGGAAGGACGAGAACCTCTTCATAAAGCTTCCATGCATAGACGATGCGGACGAGAGCTACTTCAACGGGAAGAAGATCGGAGCTACGTCGAACCAGCACTTCAACGAGCCAAGGGTCTACAGGATCGACAAGGAGCTTGTCAAGGCCGGAGAGAAGAACGTCCTGGCGGTGAAGGTCAGCAATAATTATATGGATGGCGGCATATTCAAGGGTGAGGCGAAACTCGCGCGCTACGGCGAATTCAGGCAGGTTCCGATGCAGAAGTCCGAGCCGATGAAGCTGGATTTCATGACTTCCGACGCGTCGCTGTCAAAACTTCTCGACAAGGATAGCTGGAAGCATGGATGCCGCGACGAGGGGACCGCCGACACGAAACCGAAGCTCAGCGCGCAGAAGGGCGCGTTCAACGGGCAGAACGCGCTGGGCGTCGACATCTGGTATCCGAATTCGAGCATGGAGTATATAGACTTCAAACTGCCGGCGTCTGCCAACGGCGACATGTGGAAGCAGAACAACTACAGATATGTTTCCTTCTATTATAAGTCCAAGGAGGCTGAAGGCGAGATAAAGGTCGGGCTGAGCTATGGCAACTGGAGCTGGACCAGCAAGGGCACAAACTACCAGGCGACCGTATTCGTAAAGCCCGGCGAATGGACGAAGGTCGTTGTGCCGTTCTCCCAGTTCAGCACGGGGATAAAGAAGGATTTCAAGACGCTGGATTCTCTCGCCGGACTCAACACCTTCCACATCGGATACAGGGGTAATGAACTGAAGAAGGGGGGCGAGATCCTCTTCGCAGGCTTCGAGGTAGGTCCGTACAGCTGCTCTCCCGAGGCTTCGGGAATCGGGATCGAAGGCGTGTGGCTCTTCAACAAGGATGAGAACGATGTCGGACTGAAGGAGGGCTGGGAGAAGCCGGACTTCAATGATTCCTCCTGGACGCGCCTCTGGGTGAACGACAACTGGGAGAAGGAGAAGGATTTCAGCAAATATGACGGTGTCGGTTGGTACCGCGCGAAGGTCTTCATACCTGGATCGTGGAAAAATCTTCCGATCGACATCAACCTCGGAAAGACTGACGATACCGGTGAACTTTTCATCAACGGGACGTCCGTAGCCAAAACTGAAAAGATAGGACAGGTGCTCTGCGGACAGATCCCTCCGGAGATTGTAAAGCCCGGGGCGATGAACACGATCGCTGTCAGGATTTTCGACAAGGCCCAGTCCGGCGGATTCGACGGCGGCGTGTTCGAGATGTCACCGGTGTTCTCAGGAGTCTATGTCTGCAACGCCGGTGCGGCGGCTGGAAAGCTTGCCGTCCCGGAAAAGTTCGACATGGGTACGAAACCCGGACAGCTTTATGACATAGTGTTCAAGGTGCCGTCGATGATTACAGCTGACAGGAAACTCAGGCTGGACTATGTGCTGATCGATTATTTCCACAGGAAGATAAAGGAGGGGGGCGTTGATCTCGGCGGCGAGAAGGACGGGATGCTCTCAGCGGTGGTCAGCCTATCGAAGGATGAATCGCGCCAGCTTTATTATTCCGAGAAGTTCGACTATTCGGTGCAGATCAGGGACGGTAAGGACGGACTCGTGATCGCTGATGCAGGCCTGAGGTTGCAGCTGTGCTATGAATCACGCGACAACCTTTCACTTCCGGTGCTTGCTGAAAAATTCGAGGACACCCCGTACGGGAAGCTGAAGCTGGTCGACGAGATCGACTGCTCCGTCGATCCCTCGCAGGACGATCATCCCTACAAGGAAGGCGGCATCGGTGAGAGCTGGGTCGGAAGAAAGGCATACTGCACCTGGAAGAAGGGGATATCGGTCGAGGAGTTCCAGGGGAGGAAATACCGGCAGGCCGACAACAACGAATGGTTCGGGTACCGTGTCGGCCGTGGAAAGATTACTCCGCATGGGGCGTACATCCTCAGGATCGAATACCCCGAAGACAAGACGCGCTATGTTCCGA
>CAZDNQ010000470.1:0-288 GCA_964506605.1 uncultured Victivallis sp.
GAGGATGCATCTCCAGCTGATATCCAGGCTCGCATTCATACTCAAGAACCCGAACGTCAGGAAACTGCTGGAGAAGCCAGGGACACGAGACGAGATATTGAAGGAAATCGAGAAAGCTGAAACGAAGGTCGCGAACAAATGAATCTCACGCTGGCAGGCTTCGCGATACTCCTTGTGCTTTCCTGCATTCCGCTCTTCACGGGAAGGAACAGCAAGGCTGCATCGCTGTCAGTCGTGTCCGGTATCTTTTCTCTCCTCATCCTTTCATCCACCACATGCATCGAAAGC
>CAZDNQ010000470.1:298-4197 GCA_964506605.1 uncultured Victivallis sp.
CGATTGAAGCTTCCTTCGGCATGAGCCTGCCATATGCGAGCTTCTCCGTCGGCATAGACCCCCTCAGCGCCTTTTTCCTGCTGCCGCTCCTCCTCCTTTCAGGACTCTGCGCTGTATACGGGATGTCATACATGGAACACGGCGGAACTGAATCCGGAGCCGGCTGGTTCTTCTTCGGCATGCTTGTATTCGGAATGTCTCTCGCAGTCGTCGCAAGAAACGGAGTCCTTTTCATCATCGCCTGGGAGCTGATGGCGCTTTCATCATTCTTCCTGGTGACCCACGACCACCACAGGAAGGAAGTCCGCAAGGCCGGATGGATATACATCGTCTGCGCCCACTTCTGCACTGCCGCTGTTTTTGCGGTCTTCGCAATACTGGGCAGGAATTCAAATTCACTGGACTTCAGCACATTCCAGATTTTGAAATCAGGTACGCTGGCATCAACTGCAGTCTTCATTGCGGCGCTTGTCGGGTTCGGCTCAAAAGCAGGATTCCTGCCGCTGCACATCTGGCTTCCCGAGGCGCACCCGGTCGCTCCAAGCCATGTGTCATCGCTAATGTCAGGCATAATGATCAAAATCGGCATATACGGATTCCTGAGGACACTCACCTTCCTCGGGGACCCGCAGTTGTGGTGGGGGATCACGCTGATCGCGATAGGAGCGAGCTCAGGACTGCTTGCAATAATATTCGCGAACGCCCAGCATGACATAAAGAGGATGCTCGCATATTCGAGCGTTGAAAATGTCGGAGTAATTGCTCTCGGCATCGGAATGGGCATTACCGGCATCGTATGCGGCGAACCCGTCGTTGCGGTGCTCGGTTTCGCAGGCGGGCTCCTCCATGTCGTCAACCACTGCATATTCAAAGGCCTGCTCTTCCTGGCCGCCGGCGCCGTCATCCACGGTACCGGCACCTCCAGGATGGACCATCTTGGCGGACTTATAAAGAGGATGCCCCGCACGGGAATATGTTTCGCCGCCGGTTCCGCGGCGATCTCAGGTCTTCCGCCATTCAACGGCTTCCTGGGTGAATTCCTGATATTCCTATCTGCGCTTTTCGGCATAACCACGATGATCCTCCCGCTTTCACTGTGTTCGGTCACCGTGATCATCTCCCTCGGCCTGATAGGCGGCCTCGCGACTGCGTGTTTCACAAAGGTGTTTGGAACTGTGTTCCTTGGAGAACCGCGTTCCGGCGAGCATAACCACGCGAAGGATCCCGATTCCAGGATGACAATTCCGATGTATGTCCTTGCCCTGTTATGCCTGCTCATCGGACTTTCCGGATCGTCGGTGATAGTGATGGCATGCACAGCAGTCTCCGTAGTTTCCGGACTTTCAACCGAAGCCTGCGCGGCCGGGCTCAGGACGGCTTCCTATCCTCTTACCGCAATCTCGATGGTCTCGTCGCTGCTGCTCGTCCTCGCCGGATTCCTCTTCACCCTGCGCAGGTCGATGCCCCGTTCACAGATTGAGAGAAAGGCGCCGACATGGGACTGCGGCTACGCGAAGCCGGAGGCCAGGATGGAATACACCTCCTCTTCATTCGCCCAGCCTTTCACCCAGCTCTTCTCCTTCTTCCTCAGGCCAAAAACACACAGGCCTGACACCTTGGCGACATTCCCTGGAAAAACATCCTTCTCCTCGCATACGCCGGACTTCTGGCAGGAATATCTCTTCCGGCCGGCTGTCATCTTCTGCAACAGCCTCTCCTCATTCATATGCAAGGCGGACAACGGCAGGATACATATCTATGTCCTCTATATAATCGTTACTGTATTAATCCTCATGATATGGCACTTCATCAAATGAACGACTTCGGCACATTTCTCCTCAAGGCGCATGCGGGATTTCTCGCGGCACTACTCCTGTCACCGCTTATTCCGGGCATCATCAACCGGACTAAGGCCGCGTTCGCAGGACGCCAGGGACCGCCCGTGCTCCAGCTCTACTTCGACCTCTTCAAGCTGCTTAGGAAGGGGACTGTCTACAGCCATACCACAAGCTGGGTTTTCAGAGCCGCGCCGATCGTCAGCCTGACAGCCGCCATCGGCGTACTCATGCTTCTGCCGTGCACAGGAGCTTCTCCGGCGCTTGTCAGTTTCCAGGGAGACATCATCCTCTTCGCATATCTTTTCGGAATCGCAAGGTTCTTCACCGTGACGGCTGCGCTTGACACCGGTTCAAGCTTCGAGGGTATGGGCTCCAGCCGCGAAGTCATGTATGCCGCCCTTGCGGAACCAGCATTCCTCCTGGCGCTCTCGGCCCTGGCATGCCTCAACGGAAAGATTTCACTCTCGGGGATATTCGCCGCAAGCACGGAAAATCCCTTTGCGAACATCGCAGTAATACTTCTCGTGGCGGTTACGCTGTTCATAGTCCTGCTGACCGAGAACTGCAGGGTGCCCGCCGACGATCCCAACACCCACCTTGAGCTCACTATGATACACGAGGTGATGGTCCTGGACTACAGCGGTCCGGATTTCGCCTATATCCTATATGGAAGCGCGCTCAAGCTCTGGGCTTTCGCCTCCATACTGGTGGCGGTGGCGCTGCCGGCCAGGACCGGATCGTTCATGCTGGACTCCATAGTTTTCATAACTGGAATTTTCGCGGTCGCCATAGCTGTTGGGATAATTGAATCGACAATGGCGAGGTTCAGGCTTGACAAAATACCAAAGATGCTGATCGCGGCGGCTGCACTTTCGGCCACGGCGCTCCTGCTGACGTTGACGAGAGGATGAAGAGGGAAAGATGCATATAGCCGATACAATAATGATACTGCTGATCCTCACGAACCTGAGCCTGCTCGCGTCGAGCCGCATCAACGCCTGCATCAAGACAGTCGCCATGCAGGGCTTGATAGTCGGACTCCTGCCCCTCATCGCTTCAAAAGGACCGCTGACCATCTATGCATATCTGCTCGCACTCCTGATAATTACTGTCAAGGGGATTCTCTTCCCGTATCTCCTCAGGTATACTCTGCGATCGGTGGATGTGCGCCGCGAGATTGAACCGTTCGTCGGATACGGGGCTTCAATCATCATCGGAGTTGTCGCGCTCATCGTTTCATCCTGGCTGTGCATGCACGTCCAGTTCCCGGAGAAAATCCTCTGCCAGAGCGCCCCGGCGGCCGCCTTCTTCACGATCTTCTGCGGGCTTTTCCTCATAGTCAGCAGGGTAAAGGCGCTGACACAGGTCATAGGATACGTGGTGTTTGAAAACGGCATATATATGTTCGGTTCGGCGATGCTCATCGAACAGAGCTTCCTGGTAGAACTGGGGATCATACTCGATGTCTTCGTGGTCGTGTTCATAATGGGAATCATAACATTCCATATCAGCAGGGCCTTCGACCACATCGACACGGACAAGCTTGGTGAAAGTGAAAAGAAGGATTTGAAATGATTCTGGCTTTGTTAATACTGATACCTGCGATCGGAGGCCTTGCAGCCTTCTTCATCTCGCATGTCTTTACAAGAAGGGCCCTCCTGGTCACAACCGCCGTGACACATGCCGCGCTCACTGTCTCATGCTGGTTCCAGAGGCCCGGGCCGATACTGTACAAGTGGCTGGCGCTGGATGCGCCAGGACTTCTGTTTATGACCGTCTCCAGCGTCCTCTTCCTCGCGGCCTCCATCTATGCGATCGCCTATCTGAGGAACGAACCCAAGGAACAGCAGGACTCCGACGAAGGATTCTTCTTCAGCAACACGCCGGAAAACATCTTCATAGCCTGCCTGCAGCTTTTCCTTGCCGCGATGACCCTGGTCTGCGCGAGCCATCACTTCGGGATGCTCTGGGTCGCCATCGAGGCGACAACCCTTGCCAGCGCACCTCTCATATTCTTCCACCGCCACCACCGCTCGCTGGAGGCAACCTGGAAATACGTCC
>CAZDNQ010000471.1:0-4196 GCA_964506605.1 uncultured Victivallis sp.
TTGTTATAACCGTCGCCTCCGCGGCGGTCTTCTTCCTATTTGAGAAAAAGAAGGAGAAGGTTGACAATCCAAAGGAGGAGATCTCGTCCGCCTGGCTCCAGTTCAGGATGGGGGAATACAACCAGGCCAAGAAGAGATTCCAGAAGGTGCTTGACGGAGTCCCGGAATGTTCTGACGAACAGTATCAGGCCATGTACGGTCTTGCCTGTACATACTGGCTGGAACAGCTTCCATACGGTGACAAGGATGCCGCCGCCAGGCTTTTCAACGGTATCATAAGCAGGGCGCCGGACAGCGAACTTGCAGCATGGAGCAGACTCGCTCTTGTCAGGATGAGTCACATCGTGATCTCCGGAACGACACCTGATTATCCAACCGTCAGGAAGCTTTACCAGGAAGTATATGACAAATATCCGAAGCATACAGCCGGGCACGAGGCGTTCATCTACATGATCGGCACGTATCTCGCAGCCTTCACGAAGGAGGATGCGGAACTCGCAAAGGCGAAGCTTGACGATTTCATCAAGGCCAACCCGGACTCGCCTTTCATAAGCAGCGCCTGGGGCCTTTACGCCAGGGCATGCCAGACCCTCAACCTTAACCGGGAGAGGCTGGACGCGATGCTGAAGGAACTGGAGAAGAGGGAGATAGATCCGAAAAATCCTTTCATGGACAATTCGAGCGCCTACTGGGCGATCGCTTCCGTGGCGGAGTTTGACGTGGGCGATTTCGATACCGCCCGCAAATATTATAGGCTGATGATGAAGGAATATCCCCGTGAGAGAAGGAATTTCGGGGCGAATATGGCGATTGAGAGGATGGATGCGCTGGAGGAAAAGCTTAGGAAGGAAAATTGAAAAGGAAAGATTTAGAAGGTAGAAAGTAGAATTTAGAAAACTTTTCGTCCCTTATGTCCCTTGAGTCCTTGATGTCACGGTGGAAAAGCTAAAAAACGAGAGAGCAAGATTTTGAAAAGCATTTTTGAATTTCTGAAGAAATACCATGCGCTGATCATAATAATGGCCGTGTATGTATGGGCGCTTGTATCTGTGGCCCTCTACAGGTACGAGGAGGCCCCGCCAGGCACGATCACGCTCAGGATCAGCCACTGGCAGCTCGAATCCGGCGTACGTGACGGCATCAACGAGATGGCGAAGGAATACCAGAAGACGCATCCGAACGTAAGGATCCTGCAGGAGGCCATACCCGAAGGAACCTACGGGCAGTGGCTGAGCACCCAGATAATGAGCGGCACAGCCCCGGACATCATAGAGATGGGCTTCATACCTTACCAGGTGCTGATTGCATATTATAATCGCTACTGCTATGTCATAACCCCGTTCGTCAACAAGCCCAATCCTTATAACAAGGACAATGAGTTCAAGGATACGGCCCTGAGGAACACTTTCAAGGACGGCATGGCGGCCGGCTATATCAACGAGCTCCAGGAATATATGCAGGTCCCGCTTTCAAGCTTCACTGTCAGGGTCTTCTACAATATCGATCTTCTGGAGAAGCTGACCGGTTCGAAGGTTCCTCCGAAGACCTACAGGGAGTTCTACAACCTCTGCACAAAGGTGAAGGGGATGAAGGACGAGAAGGGCAAGAGCTATATCCCTGTCGTAGGCTCCAAGTACCATTTCGGAATGTGGGAGGGGAACCTCTGCGCAATGATGACTTACAAGACCATGGATAAGGCCGACCTCAACAGGGATGGATATGTCAGTAATGATGAGATGTATATTGCAATCAAGTCCGGGCTCCTTGATTTCAGGTCGAGGCCTGTGGAGGCCAGATTCCAGATGATCCGCCAGATAGCGGATTTCTGCCAGCCTGGATTCACCGGTCTGTCGCGCGACGAGGGAGTATTGCTCTTCGCCCAGAAAAAGGCGTTGTTCATGACCACCGGAACCTGGGACGCCATGAGCCTTCAGCAGCAGGCGAAAGGCAACTTCAACCTGGGCATTATGGATTTTCCAATGCCGACAAAGGACGATCCTGAATATGGTGACATGGTTGTCGGCCCCAGATACGAGAATCCGGGCCTTGGCTTCAACTATGCAGTCACAAGGACCAGCAAGTATCCGGAGATAGCCTTCGACTTCCTGCTTTTCATGGCTTCGAAGGAGAACAATGAGAAGCTGAACAAGATAATAGGCTGGATACCTGCGGTCGAGAACACCGAGACAGATCCATTCCTCAAGGACTTCAAGCCGTGCCTGAACGGCATCTATGAGAACTTCAACGTGTGGCTCGGTGGCGAGACCTGGATAAAGTGGACGCAGCTGACCTCCCTCTACCAGGTTGATCCCAACTTCAAGTTCAACAGGCTTGTCGATGAGTTCATACCTTTCTACAAGTCGCAGAAGGGGGTCGATGATTTCATGGAGGCGATGAAGGACAGGAACAGGGTGATCCCTTCCAACGAGAGGTTCCTCGCCGGATTCCGTTCCCAGGCCATGCTCTCGAAAAGCCCCGAGGAGGCCAACTCGTTCTGGATCAAATACAGGACTCAGACCAGGGATCGCCAGGTCTTCCACGAAATATGGTTTTCGACCGAGATGAAATATGTCAAGGACGGTCCGCCATTCACAAGCGAGCACGGCCCGTATGAATACAGCAAGGAAATCATTGAGAAGGTCAAGGAAAGAGTGAAGGCGAAGAAATAGATCCGTGTTGGATATGTTAATCTAAGGAATTCTATGGCAGGCAAATCGATAAAATGGAAACAGGTGCCCTATCACTGGGAGATGTATCTCTTCATCCTCCCGACTCTGATCCTGATAGGGCTTTTCCAGTACTATCCCGCGATGAGCGGCGTGTTCCACAGCTTCTACAGGTGGAACGGCGCGGACATCTCAGAGTTCGTGGGATTCCAGAACTATTCCAAGCTGATTAGCAATTCCGCCTTCTGGCGCTCCTTCGAGCTCGCTTTCACGCTGGGCATATGGAACATCCTCAAGATGATCCCTGCTCTTGCCGTGGCGGTCTGCATACATAGGTGCAGGAGCGAGATCATGCAGTTCACCTACAGGATGCTGTTTGTAATCCCGATGGTCATCCCCGGCCTCATCATAGTCCTCATCTGGCGTTCGTTCTTCTTCGAGGCGACGGCAGGCTACCTCAACAAGTTCCTTTTTGCGACAGGCATGTTCGATGTGCTGGTCTGGGTGGACAAGACCTTCAACTGGGGCGGAATATTCGTACATGGCAACGCACCCGCCTGGCTGGGTGATCCGAACCTCATCGTGTCAGCCTGTGTAATCTGGGGTTTTCCGTGGGTCGGCTCGTTTGCCGTGCTCACCTATCTCGCCAAGCTCCAGAGCATACCGAAGGACATCTACGAGGCCGCCGACGTCGACGGTGTGAACTGGTGGACGAAGTTCACCAAGGTTGAGTTCCCTCTTATAACTTCATCCATCAAGCTCCTTCTGGTTTTCGTAATAATCGACACCCTCAAGGATGCGGGAATGATCCTCGCCCTTGCCGGAATGGAAGGCGGACCCGGCGGTAACGCCACCGTGCCTGCGCTGTTCATGCTGAGGAAGGCATTCATCGACCAGGACATGGGCTTCGCGTGCGCAGTCGGTATAATACTTACTGTCATAGTCATGAGCCTCCAGAAGATGAGCAACCTCCTGACAATGTGGAACGATCTCAAGGAGTGGCAGAGGAAAACGATACAGGGCGTAGCATTTGCATCCTCCATACTGATATTCCTCTCCGGCCATTTCCTGGCGGTGTCCCTCGCACTTTTCGTGGCCTCAATACCTTATAGTGACATAGTGTTCTTCATCAGGCGGATAAAAGAGGATATGAGGGAGAAACGGCGCGCAAGGGAGGATGCCGGAAAGCCAGCATCCACCATTCCCGAGCAGCCTGAGCCGACGATCAAGGCGATAGGCCTGCTGAAGGATCTCTGCCTCAGGGGCATGAAGCACTTCACCATCCTCTTCGTCCTCGCAATGGCGCTCCTGCCACTCTACCTGATGGTCATTGTCAGCCTCAAGGACAACAGGCAGTTCTATTTTGCGCCGGCCACCCTCACCAAGCCTTTCCACTGGGAGAACTGGGTGACCGCGTATGAGATGATAACCCCGTCGCTTGCGAACAGCCTTGTGATATCGATAACCGGGACGATCTGCACGCTGTTCGTCGCTCTCTGCGCCGCATACTTCTTCGCCAGACACAAGATG
>CAZDNQ010000472.1:0-4193 GCA_964506605.1 uncultured Victivallis sp.
TCTGCTGTTCGACAAGCGCCCCGAGCTTCTTGTCCAGGTTCTGCATGTCGGCGATCTTCTTTGCAGCCTCCTCAAGGCTCTTCTGATCCTCCAGCAGCCGGCGCGCCTCCTCGGAAATCCTGCCCGCCTCCTTGAGCTTTGCAGAATTCCTGAGCGTGGAATCAGGAAGCTGCTCCCTTGCGAGCTTCGCAAGAGTATCGGCAAGCCTGTCCTGCTGCTGGCGCCACTCGTCCATCTGCTTCTTTACGGCCGGATCGATCTTCGAGACATCTTCCGAGTCCGGAAGGAGCTTGTCGATATCCAGCCTCCGCTTCGCGAGATCCTCCTGCCTGTGCGCCAGATTCTCGATCTCCACGGCGCGCTCCATCGCCTTGGACGCGGCATCGGACTTCTTGAGCATTTCATCGATAGCGGCGATGGACTTGTCGAGATTCCTTGAAACGTCTTCAAGCAGCTTCTTGCGCTCCTCAGGCGTGTCGGAAAGCGAAATCCTGTCGGTCATGTTCTTCGCGCCGGCAATCTCCTTGTCATGCAGCTCGTCGATCTTCTTTGAAACGTCGTCGAAGAAACCGTCGGACAGTTTTTCAGCAAGCGCCTTCAGCGTGGCGTCGCCGTTCGCGATATTCTCCCTCAGCACCGCGACACGTTCAGGCAGCTGTTCAGGCTTCTTCTCCTTCTTTGACGCAAGTTCGCCGACAAACGGCAGCTTCTGCTTCGACTCCTCAAGCTCCTTCTTCGCCTGCTGGAGCTGGTTCTTCAGCGCCTCCTCCTGCGAACGGAGCGCCTGCTCCTTGAAGGATTTCGCATTGTCATCCATGATGATCACATACTGCTCTGAAACACCGCGCTGCGGCCCCTTGAGGTTCACCGGCAGTCCGTCCGCCGCCGCAACCTGGAACACCAGCCTTTTGACACCTCGCAGATCCGGATCTGTCAGGTTCAGCTCCGCCTTCCCTTCGAACTTCCTGAGATTCTCCTTCGTATTCTGCTTCTGCGGAAGCGCAATCTCATGAGGCGCGATCTTCACAGAATCCTTCTCAAGCATGACCTCCACGGATTTCAGTCCGACATCATCGGTCGCGAAGAAATAGAACGGGAATCTGTCGTCAGGCCTCAGACGGATCTCCTTCTGCGGCAGATCCGTTATCACGGCAACCGGTGGAATGTCCGGCAGCGCCTGCACCGCCCGTTCGAACTTTGCATTCTTCAGACCGTGATCGTCGACCAGGCTTATCGAATAAATCCCGGCGAGCCCAGGCGTCAGCGGAAGACGGAATACGACGTGGCAGGCTCCGTTTGAAGCATCCTGCCCGCCCTGCACCGTCAACGGAGAGCTCCCATCGATCCTCATCGTCGCCACAGGGCAAGGCTTGTTCACCTTTAAGGTTATTGTCGCCACCGAGCCTGCGAGCGCGGAGACAGTCCCGCCCGAAGCCGTTTCCGTCTTCGGAGGCAGGCAGGCATATTCGGGATAGTCGATCCTGAGATCGAGGCTTTCTATCACCGGGGGAGTGACTGCGGTCACATTATAATATCTGGTGACGGCATCATCCGCCTGAAGCCTGTATTTGAAACTGCGCTCCACGGAGGAGACGGAAAAAGCGAAGTCCTGGCTCTTTCCTTCTCCGCCGTTCTGCCTGCGGCGCATGTCGTCGGAGGCGACGCGTCCATCGTCAAGCATCCTCTGAATCTTCGCCGACTTTATTCCGCCGCCTGCGGACGAAAGCTTTATTTCGAGGCTTTCACCGCGCGGGACAAAGACGTCTCCGGGCTTGACGTCCAGGTCGAGAGCCATGATGTTCGGGAGGTTCGCGAACGGAGCTGTCGCACGAGCCAGCAGGAAGGGCGCCTTCTTCGGAAAGACTGCGAATACCGCTGCCATGACAAGCACTACTCCGGCGGCGGCGCCGAAGAAGGGCAATGCAGTCCTCATGGAGATTTCATTCTTCGGCTTTATCCTCCTTGCATCGTCTGTCGCCGCCTCGGCAAGCGCATCGATGAGCTTCTTCGAACCTCGCAGATCAGGATCATCGGTATTGGTAAGCAGCTCCACCGCCGAACTGAGACGCTCCTGCATTTCAGGGTGGTGCGCCTCGATCATCTGTGCGACCCCCGCAAGCGTATACGACCTGGCAAGCGGGACGACCAGGAAGAAATATGCGGACGCGGCGGATGCGACATATATCGCGGCGGAGATTATCCAGCGCATGACCGGCGACACTATCAGTATACCCGCATCAAGACCCATCGCGAGCAACGTCATCCCCACCAGGACCGCGGTCACCGCGCAGAGTCCGCGGACGAACATCACCTTCCTTGTCCTGCGCAGCAGCTGCCTCAGCGCGGCCGCTATTGGCGCAGGAATGGAATCAAGTCTTGTTTCAAGCCTGTTCTTGATCATGGCAGATTAACCCTTTTTCTTATTAGCCATTCTCCAGCCGCCATCCCGATCAGCAGCAGCAGGAAGGGCCATGAATTCCAGATCGCGATCTCGCGCCTTTCCGTCTGTATCAATGACGGCGGCCCGAATTTTTCTATGATGGAGAAACCCATCGCAGGTTCCGCGACGGCTCCTCCTGTACGCGTGGCAAGCCTGTTCAATGCACCGGTGTCGGCGGTCAGTTCGACAAGTTCCGCATGCGACGTTTCGGCTACTCCGAATTCCGCGCGCGCCGAGGAGAGATCAGAAGACAGATCGCCCGGAAGCCCGTCACATGACAGTTCGATCTTGTAGTCGCCGTGGGGGAGGCTGCCGATATCGCCGGAATATATTCCCGGAGAGCCAGGCTCATAACGCAGCTTCCTGCGCGCAACTTCCTTGTCACCCTTCTTCACAATTGCCGACGGCTGCAGTCCGGCGATGGGCGTGAAGTCGCGTTTTGCGATCTTCGCACGGATCATGACACTGTCGTCGGGACAGTACCGGCTCCTGTCGGCTGCAATCCTTATGCATGAAGATCCGAAAAGGATCTTGTCCGCCGTCGCCCAGCGCAGGAGCTGCCCCCAGAACTTGTGGTGGTAGGTGTCGCCTTCCCTATAGCGCAGTCGCCATGACTCGTCGAACGTAAGCATCGCGGACCTTCCCATTGAATAGTTCTGGCAGACGATCAGCGCGTTCTCAAGTTCGAACTGACGCCTCTTCTTCAGCGTCTCCTCGTCCGGAACTTCCGTCGCAGAGCCCTGCTTCAGAAATGATGGCGCATCGAACGGCATCGCATACGCCAGTACCGCGGCCCCGGGCTTCGCGCTCGTTATCGGATGCCTCCAGTAGAGCGATGGAAGCTCCTTCCACGCCTTTGCATTCTCATCCGGCTGCGAGGCGAGCTTCATCATCACATGCTCACAGCCTTCCTGCGTCAGCGCGATCCTGTATGATTCCTCCGGAGCCCTTATGAACGGCACATCGCTTGTCTTGAAGCTGACAGGTATGAGCTCCTCCAGAGGTGTTCCAGAGTATGCGCGCGGCATTTTCCCCGGTCCTGCGATCATCACCAGCGCCCCTCCCCTGTCCGCGACAAATTTCCTGATCGACTTCATCCCCGCGTCACCAAGGGCTGCAGGATCGACATCGCCAAGGATGATGACATCGAACTTCATCCATTCCTCATCGCTGGACGGAAGCATCGTCGCCTCGGCATCCTCCGGCGGCCTCGAGGCGGATGCCGCAACCGCCTGCCTGCCCTGGACATTGTCTATCCGGTCCGGTTTCAGTATCACATACTGCAGCCGCACCGACTGGTCGCGCCCTGCAAACAGGTTCTTGAGATAGCGGAACTCCCAGCGCGGATATCCTTCCACATATAACACCTTTATGCGGTCGTCGGTGACATTCGCCGGCACTGAAAGCTCGTTGTTGCCCTTTTCGACCTCGCCTTCAATCACATCTATCTGCACCTTGTACTGGTGGTAGCCAAGAGTCTTAGGCTTGTCGGCGAGGATGACGCGCTCCCTCACTGAATCGGCTTTCACATCGATGTTCCGGGTGTCTACAATTTTATCTCCGTCAAGCAGCTTCACCGATATCTTCTGTCCGGAAAGATTGTCCAGCTTCACATCTGCATCGGCCTTGAAACTGTCGTTCACAAAGAGGAAATCAGGGGCTTCAACCGAGACGATGGCGGCATCCTTCGGCGGACGTCTGCCATTTCCGAACACCAGTGAACAGACCGGAATTCCAGCCTGTCCCAGACGCG
>CAZDNQ010000473.1:0-4183 GCA_964506605.1 uncultured Victivallis sp.
AGACATATTCCCAGACATTGCCGTACATGTCGCACAGCCCGTTCGCTCCTGCAATCCCATCAGAGGCTGCATGCGTCCCTTCGGAAGGTTTGATTCCTGCGGGCGGTTTACCGGCGGCCTTCCTCCATTCGGCTATGGTCGGCAGGCGGTATCCTTCAGCATCCTTCTTCCAGAAAACGGAAGGCCTCTTCGCCCATTCTTCACGGACCGCCCTGTTGATCGGCCGGCGGATCACTTCTTTGAATCCGGGATCGGCATAGTAGCAGGGCTGTCTTCCTTCGAGCTCCGAAAGTGCGTTGCAGAAGGTTATGGCATCTATCCAAGAGATTTCAGTTACAGGTTCCGCAGGGCTGTGCGGTCGGCTGTCGGCCCTCATCGACCCCATTGATCCGTCCCTGACGAACGAATAGTTGATCTCGCCGAGATCGTAGCAGTACTGGTTGGTCACGGCAGACCTCCAGACCTTCATCCACTGCTGGTACGTGATTTCATTTTTTGAAAGATTCAGTCCGTCGCCTACTGGGAGCATCGGCACATAATACGACGGTGACGGAGGCGCATCAACGACAGCGTCGCAGCGGAACGCGGACCATTTCACGGCATGCGGCGGCTTGAGGGAGGAATATACCTGTTCAGGTTTGCTGAGCTCGCGCCGTATGAGCCAGCCCACGGCGGTCACGTCCGAAAAACTCCTCTTTGCGAACTTCGCAGATTCTGGATTGAAATCGATCTTGAACGGAGGGGCTGGATCGTATTCCGCCCATTCTGAATCCACAGGCTTGAGCACATACGTCTTGCGCAACAATGATTCGCCTTCGTCCTTCTGGGTAATGGAGACATATTTTCCGAACGAAGCCTTTGAAACATAGAACTTCCCGCCTTCCCTGACCACCCAGTGCGCGGAATGGAAACCACCGAAATACCTGCTTATGTGGACCGCGATGAAACTGTCCTTGTCGAAAGACACAGGATATTTGTCGCCGCCGTTCCAGAAGTCGGGCTTCTGCCAGAACCAGAGCGCATAGCTCTCGACGAGTTCATTCGGAAGGTGCGGAGCAAGTCCGCCCATGAAATTGAAGTCGTCCCTGAAATCATGGTTGCTGTTCATGTGCCCTTCGCTGATGGCGCGCTGCGGATTGTTCACGGCGTAGATGACAAGTCCTCCGTAAAGTCTTGCGCTCTTCTGGTCGATATCATAGCGGAGCGGTATCGGATTGAGGGGGTCAGTGAGACTGAACGGCCAGAACGAAACAGTATCGTTGTCTGTCGAACCGTTCTTGTCCCTGTCAACTGTGCCCTTCGCCTTTTCCGGCCCCTTCCCGCGGTAGAAGATGTCACCGCTTCCCATGTCGTTCCCGTAATCGACAATCCTGACATTCCGTCCTGGTTCGGCAACAAGAGTCAACGCTGACAGCAGAATAACCAGAGATGCAAATTTAACCTGATTCCTCATGATGCTCCCTATCTAAGCTCCCATTTGAATGCCTTCATTGAGAATGGCGGCATGGTAATTGTCGAACCGTTCCTGAAATCCCTGGCCTCGCCTTCTGCAATGCTCACCTGGGGATTGCCTGTCTCAAACTCATTGTTTGCTGAAATGCTTTCTGCAGTCAGAGTCCACGACCTTGCATTCACAGCGTCTCCACTGAACTTCACCTGTATCTTCTGTGGTTTTGCAGTATCGAGATTGATGACAATCAAGCTCCTGATCTTCCCATCGGCAAATGCATAGCTCCATATCTTCTGATATTCAAGTTTCCTCTTCTCACCCTTCTTGAATCCCGGGAACGTGGCGCCTTCCGACGAGAAAACGGGATTTGCGCCTGATCCGACAGTTTCAAGCATGTTCCCTGAGACCGCCTTGTTTGCTATTTCAAGGGCAAGCCAGGTCGGACGAACCCTTTCAGATCCATTCTTCTGGCTCAGCGCAGCACCCCAGAGCCGTACGTTGCCGACTCCGGCGGCGTTGTATTCCTTCTGCGTATAGGTGAAAAAGTTCTGCGTCCTTATCCCGTAGTCATGCAGAAGCGTCAGCATGCCGTTAATCACGTTCAATGAGCCTCCTACGGAAGTGACCATTTTATTCCTGGCTTCAACGGGCGCCTTGCCCCCGGTTATGTGATGGTTGATCTCGTAGACGGAAAATTCAATGCCGGTGTTTTTGCTCACTTCGCCCTGTTTCAACATCGATTTCTTCATATAGGAGAGCCCGTATGCGTAAAGCCATTCGAAGAGACTGCTGTCATTGTCAAGAGGTTCCAGGTCCTCGGGATTGAGATCATGCAAGATGTACGGGGCTATCGCATAGCGGTCCGCCGAAGGTGTATTCTTCAATATCCTCGCGCTCATTTCCGACGACACGTTCTGTCCGGCCGCATGGAAGATGATGTTCGGCATGTAATACGGGGACTTCTTCGCCATCGAAAAGATGTCGTTCCAGTAGTCCGGACCGTTGTATCCGCCGGCCATGAACGGGCCGAACGTGTTCCATGCCTCGTTCCCGATCTCGATGTTGATCCTCATCTTCGATTCCGTCCAGGGCTTGGGATGCCCTGCTTCCGCGCGCAGTCTGCCATACCCCTCATCGGCCGGAGCCCCGAGATATTCCATCAACTTGTCAATCTCCTCGACATTCAGCGTCCCAGGCACGCAATACCAGGCATCCGCCCCAAGATGTTCGGAAAGCATCAGGATGTCATTTACTGAATAATCAACCGGATTCCTTGCGGTTTCATTCCCGACCTTCTCCCAGACGTTGTTTGTTCCGCTCATCCTGCGGAGCTGGGGCTGGAGGACGTTCTCCATGGTATTCCCACCCATCTGCAGGAAACGTATGCATCCGGGCTTCAGGCTCTTAAGCATGTCCACAGTATCGTCGCGGAACGGCGTCGGATTGGAATCACCTTCCATCCACAGCTCTATATCGTCGACGAGTACCGACCCGTCCTTCACCTGCATGACGAAGGTTAGGTGCGGCTCATCCTTGTCACCCTTCGGTTCAGGCACCTTGTCAATCTTGATCACAATTTCCTGTTTCTTCCATTCCTTCGCCAGTTCGGCTTTCGCGCCAGTGCCGAAGCTTGGACTGATCTCGAGCGCCGGCGAACCATCCTTTATCTTCGACCAGAACCGCAGATGCCAGTTCCCGTTGGTCTCACCAAGCCTTTGGAAGTGCGTCGAAAGCCTTATGAATCCGTCTTCCTTCTGTCCGGTGCCGGCAAGCAGGCAGGAGACCTTTCCAAAGGATCCCGGCGGGACATCTCCAACAACCAGTGCCCCGTTCTTGCCGAACCAATATCCTTTCGCGGAAGGGGACGAGCCTTCTTCAGGAAGGATCTTTTCAATCATTATCCCGGCCTCGTTCCAGACAAGCCTGTCTGCAGGCATCTTAACAGGATTCTCAAATTGGAAATATACGCATTCCTGGGTCTCGCCCTTCTTCCATTCGTGGGGGACCGTCTTCATGGAAACTTCCCTTATCTTCCCCTTCTGCCCCTTGGCCGGGCCGGAAAGTATCGTGAAATCCGCACCCCTGTACACATTTTCCCACCCTTTGTCCTTGGCCAGCATGTAGAATGACGAGGCCCCATTCTCGTCCTGATACGAGCCCCTGTGGCACTGCCTGTAGATTGTCCCTTCGAAATTTTTCACGGCTCTCATCTTAAGCAGCGGAGTGGCGTAATAATTGTCGTCGCCGATGTTTATTCCAAACCGGGATACGTCCTTGACCTTTACAGTGTCTTTGATCTCGATGACAGTCGGTTCCTGGGCAAGTGAGACTGCATAGGGGCTTGCGGCTGCGAACAGGAGCACTGCGGATCTCGCAAACATCGGGAGTTTCATTTTATCGACCTCACGATCCTGAAGCCTATTTCCGGTTTCGCAATGCCGGTGTTGATGCTGCCGCCGAAAGACATGTTGGCTCCGAGTGTCTTTGAAAGCAGAGGGGTTATGGCTGATTTATCCTCGCATCGGAACGATCCTCCGCGCGTGCACTCGAAGTTCACCTGCACGTCCCTGCCCTTGTCCTTGGTCGTCTTCGTCCCGATGGTCCATTCGAACACATTGCCGGAAAGATCACATAATCCTGTTGAGTTCGGCTTTGTCTTTCCAACTGGATGAGTGTTCTCGCCGCTGTTGTCCCTGAACCAAGCCATCTCCGGATCAATCTTGTCGCCAGTTG
>CAZDNQ010000474.1:0-4172 GCA_964506605.1 uncultured Victivallis sp.
AACGGTGCAGGCCAGAGAATTATTCCATCCATGTCGTCGCCGGACTTGAGCGTCAGAATACATTCCGGACTTTTGTCATCGAGACGGATATTTGCGGACACCTTGCACATGGTGGCCGGTTCCAGGAATTTGATTTCCATCTGGTTGCTTTTGACGGATGCATCGAGCACCGCAATGGACGCCGCACCGGATTTCTGGATCCACGAGCGGTTTGTCCGCCTGTCCCTGATCTCAAATTCAGCCTTGGCGCTGTGAAATATGACCTCGAGCAGATCGTTCCTGATGCTTGTCTCAGATGGAATATTCTTGTTGCCGATGGAATCAAGATTTTGATATTGTTTCAGCACGAAGCCATCCAGCCATACGGTGGATTGACCATTGCCGATTAGGCGTGCCTGCAGCGTGGCGGCACCTGACGGAATGGCGAAGCGTGACTTCAGCTGCCGCCAGTCTTTTGTTTCATGCGCTGTCTTTTCAGCATAGCTCCAGTCGATCACTTTGTCTCCGGCGTCGCGGATTATGACGCAGAGGGTGGCATTTCCTTCTCCCTGGACGCGCACCCAGGCCGACAGCTCGAAGATATCGCCTTCCTTTACATCAAGTTTCAGATCCTGTGAAAAACTCCAGTCCTTGGTTCCGGAATGCCCGATGCGGACCGACTGTTTTCCACCGTGTATTACAGCGGTGTCAATGGTGCAGTTGCCAGCGCCTTTGTCCCGTGTCCAGAGATCGCTCCATCCTTCGAGCCCCTTTTCAAAGTCGCCGTTCACAGCGAGATTCTTGTCCATTGGAATATTCCTCCCGTCAGCCTGACCAGAGCATATTCCCGAAAGCAAGAGCAGGCATATGCAAATTAATATTTCTTTCATTTACTGCATTTTCTTTTTCATGAGGCATAGGAAACTCAGGAGATACGCTCCTATGACAAGCAGCATAAGGCTCCGTGTACCGGTAACCATGCCCAGATATTCGCAGAAGCCACCGATCATGGCGCCGATGAGGTTTGCGCCGAAAAACGCGGCAGGATATGCAGCTTTCCTGAAAGTCGTCGAGAATATCAGGCCGGCGAAGAAGATTGGGAGTGGAACGACTAGCAGTGTCCAGATCATACGCCCGGTGAAGCTTAGCGAGAGGATCAAGTTCCTGTCGATGCAGTACAGGAGTATAAGCGAGGCGAAAAGCGGCAGATACAGCCATCTCTTGAAATCCTTCATTCGCATTGCGACAAGGTTCGCCATCAGGACCATCAGGAGGACGCCGGCGACGACGAGCATTGTCACAAACCATGTCGTGCCGAAATATAGGGAGCAGTCGCCGATGCTCTTTGTCTCCAGCAGGAGGAAGCCCAATCCGAGGAACAGGAAATGCATGTCGTCTGCCTTGAACTTCCTTCCGCGGATCATATATACGGCCGGCAGGCATATCGCCAGGAGCAGGCCGATAACGATCAGATAGTCCATGGGTATTTTCTTTCCAGATAGATATAGGTATGGCCAGTCGTCCGTGGGCGCATCGACTGTGAATGTATCCATGTTGTCAGGAACAGGTATCCGTGTGAATCGGCCATAGCTGGCTGGAGGTTCAGGATGCTTGCCTCGAGGCGCGCAGATGATGACCTGCATGTCGCTGAGATAGACTATTGGCATTTTGCCGGTGCTTTCCGCGACCATACGGATCAGCTTCTCGCACATCCAGTCGGAGCCGGCCATGAACGAGAGCGACAGCATACCGTCGGGATTGAGAAGATCGTACGCCATGCGCATGCTCTCCCTGGTGTATATGTATCCGTCCAGCCTGAGATTGCTCATGGAGCTGAAAAGCGCCTGCGAATCCAGCCACCCGAAGACCACCATGTCATAGCGTTTGTTGCAGCGTTTCAGGAAGGCGCGGGCATCGTCTACGGTTATGGAGACTTTGGGATTATCATAGATATCTGCGGGGTTGAACTTGCCGGAGAGCTTGACAAGAATTGGATCAATCTCGACAGCGTCGACATGCTCCGCGCCATTTAGCACGGCGACTTCCGTGTCGGTGCCGCCACCGGCTCCAAGCACAAGGACATCCTGGTGCGAAGATGACAGCTTGTAAGGCAGGTCATAGGCGATCCGTTCCCCCAGAATCTGGGCTCTTGCATTTCCGGTGAATCGTTCGGGGTCCATTGTGCAGTGAGGCTGGTAGAAGTCGTGGTTGACGCTGATGCAGTAGGCAGGCGGATTCTGCATCGTGCGGATATTGGGTTTCGGCTGGCTTATTGCCGGAGATCTCTCATTGCTGTACTTGAACGACGGATCTTTCTCCCTGACGGTTATGTAGTAGTAGGGCGACCAGATCGCATTCGGATCGTTTGAGATTGCGACCCAGTATACGACAAGCGCCAGCAGGGGGACTGCAAGCAACCATTGCCTCCAGGGAAGAAGCAGGACCAGTGCAACCGAAACTAGTCCAATGCCCAGCACGGGAGAGAAATAGTTCAGGGAGAAGATTCCGAAGCAGAGAGTGCCTGCCAGGCTGCCCCCCAGATCCCAGGAGTAGGCCCTTAGAGGCGGGAGCGACTCGAAAAGTCTTCCGATCCTCTGCCCAATTGGGACGAATACTATCGCGTTGGTGAGGAAAACGCCGATCAGGCACAGGTAGTTCACAAGTTTAGGTACATTTGCGTAGAATCGGTTTTCAGAAATGGATCCTGGCATCGTCACATGTTTTGCAATGATTAGGAATCCTACACTTAATGCCAGCAGCACCGGTATCAGCGGGAAAAGTGAACGGCGTGTACTGCTCAGCATCGCGCCGATCCCAAGCCCGAGGAATGAGCTGATCAGCATGAGATTGGCATAATAGGCGACCATCCTGACAACGGAAGGCGCCCAGCGTATGACCATGAGTTCCAGGAAAAGGGCGAGGAAAGACAGAAGGAACAGTTCCCATCCCCTGTTTGGGTTGTAAGCGCCTGTACTCTGTGATGACGGATTTGCCTCTTCCATAGGCTCCTTGTGTGAAAATAAATAGTATGTGAAAAACTAAAGTTAGCATACGGCGCGCAAAAGTAAATTATGGATTGTACGCTGAACCCGGACTGTCTTGAATAATCCGTACAGCTCGCTATGTTTCAGCTTTATGTCTGGCGGTGCTGTGCACATGGGTAAAAACAGGAATATAAACAATGAAATGGCATATGATTTCGGTGCTGTTCTGCCTGGGCATCCTGGCGAGAGCGGCAACCGATGCCGAGGTGAAGGCAATGGTTGACAAAGTTCCCTCTCATCCTAGGCTCCTTCTGATGAAGGGAGGAGAAAAGAAGATCCTTGACAAGGTTGGAAAGGATCCGCAGCTCAAGGCCGTCTGGGATCTCATAAGAAGCACCGCCGATGCGGAACTCGCGGCTCCAGACCTGGAACGCAAGCTCGAAGGCCGGCGCCTCCTGAATGTATCCCGTGAATGCCTTAAACGCATACTAAACCTTTCTCTGTCCTACCGGCTCACAGGCGAAAGGAAATATGCAGACAGGGCGGTGAAGGACATGCTGACCGCGGCAGCTTTCACAGACTGGAACCCCGGACACTTCCTGGATGTCGCTGAGATGACTGCTGCTCTTGCGATTGGCACGGACTGGCTGCATGACTACATGGATGATGCGACACGCGCCACCTTGCACAAGGCTATCATAGAGAAGGGGCTCAAGGCTTCGATCGGCAAGGATTACTGGGCGAAAGGTGTCAACAACTGGAACCAGGTCTGCAATGGAGGAATGGTGCTCGGGGCGCTTGCCGTCAAGGAAGATGATCCGGAACTGGCCCGGACGATGATTGTCCGTGCAGCCGAGGGGGTTCCGTTCGCGATGAAGGAATACGGGCCGGATGGAGCGTATCCCGAAGGGCCGATGTACTGGGATTATGGAACCACATACAATGTTCTTATGATAGACGCCCTTGAAAAGGCGACTGGAAGCGACTGCGGGCTTTCACAGATGAAGGGATTCGGCCTGACCGCGAATTATTATCTGCATGCAACTGGGCCGACAGGATTGTATTTCAACTATGCCGACTGCAGCCAGCGCGGAGTTTTCGGTCCGTCTGCGGCCATGTACTGGTTCGCCGGACGGCAGAAGGATCAGGGCGTCCTGTGGAATGAACGTCCAATGCTCGGATATCTCCAGGAGAATCCTGCAAAAGTGA
>CAZDNQ010000475.1:0-4155 GCA_964506605.1 uncultured Victivallis sp.
CCGAGCCCTATGTTCATGTGGGCGCCGTCAATGAGCCCCGGTATGTCCGCGACAGTGAGCTTCTTGAAATCGGGGAAACTGACAACGCCTACGATTGGGTGGAGTGTCGTAAAAGGATAGGGGGCCACCTTTGGCATTGCATGGGAAATCGCTCTCAGGAAGGTGGACTTTCCGGCGTTCGGGAATCCTACCAGCCCGGCGTCGGCTATTGTCTTCAGTTCAAGCTCGATCTCGCGTTCCTCTCCGGATTTTCCGGCCTCGCGCTGTCTGGGCGCCTTGTTTGAGTTGCTCAGGTAGCTTGCGTTGCCTCGTCCGCCTTTTCCGCCGTGCACGATCGTGAAAGTCGTGTTCTGCCCGTCGAGGTCCACTATGACTTCCCTGGTCGCGACATCCCTGACCACCGTGCCGCGCGGGACTTTCAATATGAGATCCCTGCCTTTCCGGCCATGCTGGTCCTTGCTTTTGCCGCTGACCCCGTTTTCCGCCGGATAATGCCGGTTGAACACGTAGTCGACAAGGCTCTGTTCATTCTCTGTCGCCAGGAGGACGACGTCGCCGCCGGGTCCGCCGTTTCCGCCGTCGGGACCGCCCATCGGGCGGTATTTCTCCCTGCAGAAGCTGCAGCATCCGCCGCCGCCATTTCCGCCCTTGACCTTTATTACTGCCTTGTCTACAAACATTGATTTAAGTTCCTATGGTATAAAAAAAAGCCCAGTCGCCTGGGCTTCTTTCATATTTGCGAATTTCGCATCCGGATCAGATCGTCTGAGGTACGATGCTTATCTGTTTCTTGTTCTTTGAGAACTGGACAAGCCCGTCGACGAGTGCGAAGAGCGTGAAATCACGTCCGCATCCGACGTTCTTGCCGGGGCTGAACCTTGAACCGCGCTGGCGCACGATAACGCTTCCGGCGCTTACAAGCTCGCCGCCATATGCCTTGACTCCAAGCATCTTCGGTTTGCTGTCGCGCCCGTTCTTACTGCTCGATTGACCTTTTTTATGTGCCATGAAAGTTCTCCAGTTATTTGTAATTGACTTGTTGCTTGTTTAAAGGATCATCTTCTGAAGATTATCCGTGAACAGGCGCATACTATAAGTTGACCTGTCTGAAAAACAAGCCGGTTTTTGAAAATTGATGTCAAAACTTGCTCTTCCGGGCTTTAAATTCGGACAACAGGCTCTATTATAAAATCTGTTTTGGACTGACCGCCTCATGCTGCACAGCCTGGGGCTGCGGATCCAGCGACGCCTTATATTATAGCACAACTAATTTTATAAAGGAACATAGAAATGCCTAAGATTCATCAGACAGCCATTGTAGACCCGAAGTCTAAGCTTGCCGACGACGTGGAGGTTGGACCATATTGCATCGTCGGGCCCGATGTGACTATAGGAGCTGGTTCTAAGCTGATTTCCCACTGCTATGTCGGCGGATATACCACGATGGGGACAGGAAATATCCTCTATCCGTTCGCATGTATCGGGACAAATCCCCAGGACTATAATTTCAAGGGCGGAGTTTCATACACCAAGATCGGCAACGGCAACCTGATCAGGGAATATGTCACCATCCAGCCCGGAACACAGCCGGAGACGGTTACGACCGTCGGCAGCAACTGCCTGTTCATGGCAAATGCACACATCGCCCACAACTGCGTCATCGGTGACAGGGTGATCCTCGTGAACTGCGCCACGCTTGGCGGATATGTGAACATCGGCAACAACTGCCTCATCTCGGCGCAGACCGGGATACACCAGTTCTGCAGGGTCGGCCGCTTCGCGGTGCTCAGCGGATGTTCGGCGATTTCCATGGATCTTCCCCCGTTCATGATCTGCAGCGGCAGGAACGGCGCCATCCTCGGCATCAATATCGTCGGGTTCAAGCGCAACGGATTCTCAAAGGAGACCATCGAGGCCATCAGGGATGTCTACCAGATTTTCTTCAGGGCCAAGCTGACCATTCCCAACGCCATCGAGAAGATCAAGGCCGAGGTTCCGGACCTCCCGGAAGTCAGGGAGTTCATCGAATTCGTCCAGACCAGCAAGCGCGGCGTCCTCAGGTTCGGCGACATCCAGGACCTCGATCCGGAAAAGAACGGATAACGCCGGAGAAGGCTATTTCAGTTCTTTTATGCTGGTGACAGTGGTCACTTTCGCAGCCAGGGCCGATACCTCTGTTGTGCCTTTGAGCACTACATTCTTGCCCACGAAATTTTCGGGGTTGCCCGGATCCTCCTTCGCAGCAGGGACAGGCAGCTCGTACTTCCTGCCGTCGTCGGCGCATGACAGATAGTAGATGGTCTTGGTGCCCTGGTTTCTTTTCTGCTCCTTTTCCTCCTTTACGACCATGCCTTTGAGCTCCACGTCCATGGTTACGGTCGCGGCCTTGGGATTTACCTCGGACTTCTTTTTCTTCTCCTTGTTGTCGCCGGCCGCCAGGCTGATGCATGAGACGATAGCAATCGCCCAGATGAGCATGATAAACTTGTGCATTGTCCACCTCGTTTGATTTCAATATATAGATGAGGTAATTTCAAAACTCCCGTTTTAAAGGAGCGCCGGTCTCCCTACTACGCCCTTTGGGCTACGAAGGACAGGCCAGACCGGCTCTTACGCCAGCACGGCCTGTCCGCCGTAGCTTCCCGGCAAAGGCGGAAGTCTGGCGTTCCCAGACAGTTTTGAAATCAGCTCAGACATATAACGCCCGGGATAAAATATTATTGTTTGGAAAATGTCAGTTTGATAAAATAGACAAGCAAGCTTAAATTCCAGCCTTAAAAAATAAGGATTATACTTATGACAAAAGGAACTGTTGTCCAAAAGATACTTGACGCCCATTATGTCTCCGGGGAGAAGATTCCCGGACAGCCCGTATCCATAAGGATTGACCAGACCCTCACCCAGGACGCCACCGGTACGATGGCGTATCTCGAACTCGAAGCCATGGGTGTCGCCAGGGTCAATACTGAGCTTTCCGTCTCCTACGTCGACCACAACATGATGCAGAACGGTCCCGAGAACCAGAACGACCACCTCTATCTCCAGTCTGTGGCCGCTGCAAAGGGCGTTTATTTCTCCAGGCCCGGCAATGGTATCTGCCATCAGGTGCACCTCGAAAGATTTGGCGTGCCCGGCAAGACTCTCCTCGGTTCGGATTCGCACACGCCGACGAATGGTGGAATAGGTATGATGGCAATAGGCGCAGGCGGACTCGATGTCGCCCTTGCAATGGCGGGCAAGCCGTTCCGCATGGCATATCCGAAGGTCATCGGCGTAAAGCTTTCAGGCCATCTCAGGCCATGGGTTTCCGCAAAAGACATCATCCTCAAGATGCTCAGCATACTTACGACCAAGGGCAACGTCGGCTGCATGGTGGAATATTTCGGGCCAGGCGTCGAGACTCTTTCAGTCCCTGAACGCGCCACCATCACCAACATGGGCGCCGAACTTGGTGTAACGACTTCATTGTTCCCTTCAGATGAACGCACGAAGACTTTCCTCGAAGCCCAGGGCAGGGGAGCGTCATGGACGGAGCTCAAGGCGGATGAGGGCGCCGAATACGACCGCGTCATAGAAATCGATCTGAAAAAACTTGTTCCGATGGCGGCTTGTCCCTCAAGCCCTGACAACATCAGGACTGTTGCAGACCTCGGGGAAATCCCTGTCCAGCAGGTGATAATCGGCTCATGCACCAACAGTTCATACCAGGACCTGATGCTTGTCGCAAAGATGCTCAGGAACAGGAAGATCGCAAAGCACGTGTCTTTCTCTATCGCTCCTGGAAGCCGGCAGGTGCTCGAGATGATGGCGGACAACGGCGCGCTTGCCGACATGATCGCGGCTGGCGCCAGGATACTTGAAAGCTCCTGCGGCGCCTGCATAGGGCAGGGGATGAGCCCTGCGAACGACGCTGTCACTCTCCGTACCTTCAACCGCAATTTTGCAGGACGCACAGGCACAAAAGGAGACCAGGCATATCTTGTGAGCCCGGCCACCGCCGCCGCCGCCGCTCTGACTGGAAAATTCATTGATCCACGGGCTCTCGGGATCAAGTTCTCAAAGGTCAAGGAGGCTTCCAGCTTCCTGGTTGACGACGGAATGATAATTCCTCCAATCTCTCCCGAGGAGGCCGCCAAAGTTGAAATCGTCAGGAAG
>CAZDNQ010000476.1:0-4135 GCA_964506605.1 uncultured Victivallis sp.
AAGGAGCATGTCAAGCGGATACTTTCGGTTGAGGAGGAGGCGTACCAGACCAGGCATAAGACGAAGGACGGCAGGATACTTGAGGTGGAAGTCCTGGCGAAGGTCATAGAACTGGCGAACAACAAGTTCATTCTCTGCAACTGGACTGATGTGACGGAGCTTTTCGAGAGCATCAGGGAGAAGGAGGATCTCATCAAGGAGCTCAAGGATTCGCTGGAGGAGATAAAGAAGCTCCGCGAGATACTCAACATCTGCACCTACTGCAAGAAGATCTGCGTTGACAAGGACCGCTGGGAGGCCATCGAGGGATATCTCCAGACCAGGACGAAATATGACTTCTCCCATGGGATTTGCCCGGACTGCATGAGGGCCAGGTATCCGGATTTCGCCGACGACGTGAAGAAATGAGACCATCATCAGTGAACAGGGGGCCCTTGACATGATGGATCATAAGATAAAGCTGTGCAACCTCAGCTATTCCAATGTCTTCTACAAGACTCTCTTCGACATCTGCGCCGACTCCATGGTCGCCATCAGCGTCGAAGTGGGAAAGGTCATAGACTTCAATGAGAACGCCTTCAAGGCCCTGGGGTATACAAGGGATGAGTTCCTGAGGCTGGATCTGATGGACTATGACATGTGTGAGACGCAGACGGAGATGATGGCGCACGTAGAGAGGATCGTCAAGAAGGGAGAGGAGACGTATTTCACGAAGCACAGGACCAAGGAAGGGAAAGTCCTGGACATCGAGGTCCGCGCGAAGTTCGTTGAGATCAACAAGGACAAGTTCATATTCTGCATCTGGCGCGATGTGACCGATATCAGGAGGACGATCCATGAGAAGGAGGAGCTCATCGCCAGGCTGAGGAGCAACTTGGATGAGCTGGAGAAGCTCCGCAGGATAGTCAACCTGTGCCCGGGCTGCAGGAGGATCTGCGGCGAGAACGGCAGATGGGAGCCGCTCGAGAACTTCCTCCCTGACACTTCAGTCCTCGGCCATGGTACAGTCTGCCCCGACTGCAGGAAGAAAGCTGTAAAACCTAAATCCTGACGCATTAAGCAACTAGGCAGGAAAGTGCTTCCTGACGCCATTCCCAAATTTACTTTTCATCACTGCGTGGTAACTTCTCCCATTGTTGCCAATAAAATAAAGGGCCGATCATGAAATACTCGATTTTCACTGTAAGTCTTCCGGATCTTGCACCGCAGGATGCGCTGCGCGAGATGAAGGGCGCGGGCTACGAGGGCGTTGAATGGAGGGTTGTCGACCAAAACCCGTCCGCGGACGGCAAGCCCGGATTCTGGTCCGGGAACCTCTGCACCTGGCCGCTGAAGAGCCTGCTCGAAGATGCCGGCAGGATCAGGGAGATGACGGAATCCGCCGGAATGCAGATGCCGTGCGTTGGCACCTATGTCAACTGCGAGAATCTCGAGGCTGTTGAGACTGCCATGAAGGGGACCGTGAAGCTTGGCGCAAAGCAGCTCAGGGTTGGCGTGCCCGGATACGACGGGAAAAGTTCCTACCTGAAGATCCGCGATCGCGCCCTCCACCAGTACGTCGAAGTCGCTGAAATGGCGAGGAAGTATGAAGTGCGGGCCCTGATTGAAATACATATGGGGAACATCACGCCCAGCGCCAGCGCTGCAATGGCGTTCGTACACAACTTCGATCCGAAATACGTGGGCGTCATCCATGATGCCGGCAACATGGTATATGAGGGATTTGAACAGTATGGGATCGGACTCGAGCTGCTTGGACAGTATCTGGGGCATGTGCATCTGAAGAATTCCCGCTGGGAGATTTCAGGCGTCCGCCCTGACGGTTCTACCGGCTGGAGGCCTGCCTCGGCGCCTTTTGACAAAGGCATCGTCGATGTCACCGCCCTCTTCAAGGCGTTGAAGGGTATCGGCTATGACGGATGGGTATCCTTCGAGGATTTCTCGACGGAGGAGGGCACCCTCCAGAAGCTTAAGCACAATATCGAGTTCGTCAGGAAGGTCGAGGCGTCGATATAAGAGATGAACGTCCAACATTCTACATCGAACATCCAACGCCGAATTTAGATGCTGAGCATATGCTGTTCATATTGCATCAGGCAGAAGAACAGCCCTTACGGGTTTACCCGCCTCTGGCGGCTTGACTGCCAGCAGAAACAGGATTTAATTCGTTTGCAGTTAATGCCGTAAGGCATGTTTATGGAAAGACCGCCCCCTGCCTGATCACTCGGCGGACGCCTTGGGTTTTGCGCCTTCGGAAACAACCTTGTGGGCGATGTCCCTGAGGAATGCGGCGTCTTCGTCCGACATCTTCTGGGGCTTGAACTTGATCTTCCGGGCATCCTCCTTGAAGAAGAATTCGAACCAGACGCAGCCGCCGAGATATTCCCCTGCGTAATTCGCGTGGTGGGTGTCGAAGTTGAGCTTGTTGTCCTTCCAGTAATATCCTGCATTCAGCGAATGGAGCTCCTTGGGAAGCTCGGGGCTCTTCGGATTCTTGTAATCGAAACTTTCATCGCGCTTGAACTGCCATTCGGGCGACTCATATGCCAGCTGGAAGGCCGTCCCGACCGGTATCACCCTGCATCCCAGCTCCTTGGCGATCGTGTAATATGCGGCGGTGAGCTGCTGGTACATCTTGACGGAGTCGAAACCGTTCTTGAACAGCTGCTTGTCGTCTGCGCGGTATGCCCAGGTCTGGTGGACTACCACTTCCGCATCAGGCGCATATTTCTTTATGTAGTCATACAAGTTTTTTGCGGATGGCCGGTAGCTGTCGATCTTGTAGCTGTACATGCTGTACTGCTGGATAGTGACATACTGCCATTTTTCACCCTGGAGCATTTCCTTCAATCCGGCCTTCTTGCCGTTGAAAGTGTAGGGCTTGCCTTCCGGATCATCCGGATTCGCCTCGTTTTTCTGGGCAAGGTTCCAGTGCTTCTCAAGCGGGCAGCC
Organism: uncultured Victivallis sp.; assembly: GCA_964506605.1. GTDB lineage: Bacteria > Verrucomicrobiota > Lentisphaeria > Victivallales > GWF2-50-93 > GWF2-50-93. The sequence continues at coordinate 2,953 of CAZDNQ010000476.1, forward strand.
GCCGATCATCGCGTGTCCCAGCACCAGCTCGCAGTTTCCGGAATCCTTGACGATATCCTTTATATATTTAGTGGTGTTCCCGGAAAAGCTGTTGCCTATGGCAAGGAGCTTCACCTGCTTGACATCCTTCTTTTCAGGCGCGCTGCTGTTCTCCTGCGCGAACAGGCTGAGAGAGGAGATGATCAGAAGCCCCTGCAGTAACGGACGGAGATATTTTTTCATCTGTGCAGACCTTTTTATTTATTGCTGACAAGCCGGATAACTTAGTTCACGCTGCGGATTTCGCAAATGAGGGAAAGGCGGTAGCCAAGTGTTAATACAGGAAGATGGGAATTAGTTTCTCGCAACGGCGCAGAGACGCAACGAATTGGGAACCAATATAAACACCAGGAGGAGAATCTCTTCCAGCAGGTTTGCCACGAACATATGCAGGTTTAAAAGTGTTCAGGACATTCCCTCCAGGCGCTTCCTTATATGGTTCAAGTCGCTTTCCGCATGCTTCATTCCGAGTTCGCGTTTCAGGAATTCCACGGCCCTGTCCTTCTGATCCATGTCAAGGTAGACGTCTGCAAGCATCAATATGATAGGGATGTCATCGGGCTGGCGGTCCTCCTTGCGCAGGTAGGCTGTAATAAGACCGATGGCATTTTCGTGATCTTCCGTCTTGTCGACGAATATCTCAAGCAGCAATGCGATGACATGGTAGTTGCCGGGATCCTTTTCAAGGAGGGATTTCAGCTCCGCGACCGCCTCCTTGTATTCATGTCTGGTTATCATGGCCTTGATCCTGGGAAATTCAGGCGGCATCGGCTTTACATTCTTCGGGGTGTAGAATCCGAATGCGAGCTTGTCCGCAACATGGGGGATGAAGAGATATGCGAAAAGAAATGCGGCAATTCCGGCAACGATGAAGCCTGCGATGAAGTCCGCAGGATTATGGTGCTTGAACGCCCTGGCCACGCAGATGGCCGCGTACAGCCCCATAAGGGCGAAGATGGAATACCCGATGAACCTGTAAATGCCTTCCCGCATATGCACCTGGAATTACGGACGAGCTGATTTTCCGTTAATATATCTGGGATCTGTCGATTTTATATATGGAAAGGAAAGATGAGACTGGCTCCGACAGCAGGATTCGAACCTGCGGAAAACCCCATGATTTAGCCTCAAATCAAAAATCGGA
>CAZDNQ010000477.1:0-4123 GCA_964506605.1 uncultured Victivallis sp.
TAATGATAGCAGGCGGAGTATTATCAGTAAAAATCTGTCGAGGGATTAGCAGAAATGATATTGATTACATTTCAAAATTCATTGAAGACACATTGAATAAATAAAATTAATTGGGTAAAGAGGGAGTTGGTTAGCCCACACCTCATTTCTTCCTGTTCATCATCAACCCGATGAAGATAGCAAGACCGAGGACTAATATCACCACGACGGCGACATTTATCACGATATAGATGAGTTTCTTCTCATCTTCCATTGTCGTCTGCATCAGGCGGCCTTGCCGGTCTTCTTTTCCTGGAGCATTGATGATACGTCTGCTGACTTGTTCCTTGCCAGGACATTTAGGACATCCCCCAGGAACTCCGCCGGATCATGTCCTCTTGACTTGGCTGTATGGATTACGGTCATGAGCACTTCCCTTGTGGACATACCCTTTTCCGACTGCGAACCGAAGCTTATCTTTCTTGAGATGACTGTCGGACGCAACTCGCGTTCTGCAAAATTGTTTTCCGCCGGGATCAGAGGTGACTCGACCCAATGAAAAAGGCTGTCCTGATTTTCCCTGAAGATGTCCTGCAGGTACTGGACGGCAGGATGGTTCGCCTGCCGGTTGCAGACCTCCATGATCTTCGATTTAAGCTCCTGTGCCTTACGTTTGTATTCTTCAACTGGCTGGTCCAGATTCCTTAGCGAGACAGCGCCCGATAGCAGAGGTTTGATGTCAGCGGTGAAGGATAAGACTTCCGGATCTCCGGGGAAATTTCTTTCCTCCTCCTTCACGTCCCGCAGGAGATGGACGAAACAGTACTGGTGCCGGACATTTAGTGGAGAATATCCACCGTACCTGTCGGTCACCAGAACCAGATTTGGATTTTCATCGCCCAGAGCCTCCATGGGAACACATGATCCCCTTGTATCGCGGAATAGAAAGACCTTGAAGTCATCGTTTGCGAAAAGCCATGCGTAGGCCTTCGTGCCATCTTTCATCCATCCGGTCTCATCAGCATGCAAAACCTTACATCCTCTCATTTCGGAAAGGATTTTTCCGAACATTGGTTTCAGGAGGTCAGCACAACGATGCGCGATGCCGAGGAAAGTGCCCCTGTTGATTCCAAGCCTCCTGCTTATATTTCCAGTCGTCATTCCATGTAGATAGTGTTCAATCAGGGCATTAGCGACCACACTATTGTCGTAAAGGCAGTTGGGCATTGTTCCGGGAGTGGGAGACTCGGATCTTTTTCCGCATGCCGGACATGTCCTGAGTCTTTTTACATATATACGTTTCTCCATCTTTGCCGGTATGAGATGGTAAACCGAGTGCTCCGTCGTACCGGTATCCACCCATTTGCCACCGCAGTTGCATTTCGGGGATGCGCCGTCCAGATGCATGACCAAATCAGCATCATCCGGGGAGAAGGATTTTCTTCCATTGCCCTTGTGCCCAGGAGCAGCGCCACCACGTTTTGTCTGGTTCTCTGCTGATGAGTTTGTCTTGGTGACCCTTTTCGATGATGGCGTAGACAGACCGTAAGGATCTTCCAGGCCAGTACGTTTGTTAAGCTGCTTTTCCAGCTCACTGATCTTTTTGTCCTGCTCGGAAATCTTCTTGAGCAGTTGGTCCTGGTCGAGGAGTTGCAGCCGGAGGCCGCGGTTCTCTGATTTCAGATTCGAGACTTCTACCTCAAGATGGCAGATTTCCCTGACCGCCTCAATGCGCCTTGCCTCTTCAGCCTCGAAGAGCCTTGCGGAGTCTCCGGCATCTCTGGCAGCAGACGACAGTATCCCTATGAGCCTTTCCTGCTCGGCGATCTTCCTCTTGAGATAATCTGTCGATTGCCACATCCGTCAAAAAGATCACTTTCTCTTATATGTCTCGATTAGCGATACGCCTGAAAGCACCATCAGTTCCTCAATTCTCCTGCCGTTCTCCAGGGCCATCTTCATCTCCTCAACCATCGGCTTTGGGACATGCTTTGAATACTGCCTGCCGTAGAGATAATAGGTTATCAACCATGCCGGATGCCTCTGTCCGGATTTGCATGTTTTGCATCCGGGACGCGAACAGTTCCTTTTTACCTCCCTCAGCGAACCTTTCGCCGCCGGATACAGTCCGGCAGTTGCCTTCAGCCACTTTTCCCTGGTGTCCATCTTGTTTTTCATAATTCCCCTTATGTATATATCCTAATTAGGAAATAAGTTAATAATGAAAAGTAAAGGGTTCTTGCAAAATAAATGGATTACTTTCAGGAATTGTTCAGGAAATACGGGATCTGGGTTGGCGATGACACACATCTATCAAACTAAAAGACTGACGCATTACTGACGCATTACGAACAATGTTCACATTTACCCTGTAGGACGCAAAATGTCCACAGACTTCATATATACTCATCAATAAATGGAGAATGTCAATGAAGAATCTTAAGAGGCCCGACCATATGATCAGATCCAGGGTGCAGGGCATGCCGGGTGAAGCTACGCTCAAGTTTGAGATTGTGGAACCGATATTGCGTTCTCTCCACACCAATCGGCTTGTGTTTTGGTCAAGAACCATCGAACTAGTAGAGGCTCCAGACTTGGTTTTCGACTGTAATGGAATAAGAGGCAATTTGAAGGTTGTCCGCTTCCTCTACATTCAGTGTTTTGTCCGGGACATAGGTGGTCCGCCTTGGACGGAATGGCATTTCGGAGGTGATTGGGAGCACTCCATGCTATCCTGGAGCGAAGATAGTGTGCTGAGCATAACGGCTCCCTATTGTGGTTGGACGATATTGCCTCAGACAGAGTTGGTGGAGGCAGTTGAGTCGTTTGCTGAGAAGGATGACATGGAATCGGCACTGACTCTGATTAGAAAACCAGCCTATTACGATCCTTGAGTCAAACATGGATTCAGGAACCTAGAGGCAGGCGAGAAGAACAGAATATTCATCCGGACATAAAATCTCCAACATAGATATGTATAACCATACAGAAAGATGTTTTAATATGCCAGCATGCAAAAAAATAATTTGTCCTGAAAGAAAGGGATGCGCCGACAGCAGTCTTCTCGCCGTTTCGGACGCAGTCGAAAAGGTATATGCCTTCTTCAGAATACCAGTTCCCGACAATGACACCCCCGAATATCTCAGCTTATGCAGCAAGACATTCGCCTTTATCTGCGGGCGGATAACCCCCGATGTCAATTCAGGAGATCGCGCGAGACAGTTAACGGAAGAGGCCGGACTGATGAAATATGTAGAAGGGCAAAGCAACAACTCCCTTAAGAAGCGTTACGAGGAATATAGGACTGAAAAGGCCCGTGCCGAAGCATGGGAGGAAAAGACCTTCAGGGCAAGGGATGGTTTCTTCAAGCTTTTCATGGAGGTGCTTGGAGAGAACAGGGATGTAAGAACCTTCAGCCATGCTGACATGAAGGGATTCCGGGATGCCGTTCTATGCAAAATGCCGTCCAATCGCACCAAGCATTTAAGGTACAAGGGGAAGAAATACAACGAGATCATTGCAATGCCAAATATAAAACCTCTCTCCATAGGTACGGTCAATGATAGTCTCAATATTTTAGGCGGTTTCTTTAAATGGTGCATCACACATGACTATGCCGACAAGAATCCAGCTACAGGCTTGGCCCTCACGGACAAGCGCCGGGAAGACGAGAAGCGGAAGGCATATACACCTGAGGATCTGCAAAGGATATTGAAAGCCCTTCCTTATACTTCAAAGGGTCCTTTCAAATCATGGATACCGATCATAGGCATGTTTTCCTGCATGAGGCAGAGCGAGATAGCGCAACTGCATGTTTCTGATATCAGGGATGTTGAAGGGGTTCTGTGTTTCGATGTCAATGCCAATACGGATGATAAGAAGGTCAAGAGCAAGGCCGCAGTAAGAACCGTGCCAGTTCATCCATGCCTAGTCAAGATGGGGTTTCTCGATTATTATAGGCGTATAAAGGACAGAGGGCAAGCACGGCTATGGCCGGAACTGGAATACAGGCGGGATGGATATGGACAGACTTTCCAGCGCTGGTATGGACGGTTCAACCGAGAGCATGTCACCACAGATCCATTGAAATGCTTTCATTCGTTAAGGCACTTGGGCATCACGAGACTCAAGCTGAAAGGCATCG
>CAZDNQ010000478.1:0-4123 GCA_964506605.1 uncultured Victivallis sp.
ATAGAGCACCTTAGGAGAAATCCACCTTCTGCCGGTTGTTCCTGCTGCAGTTATAAGAGCCTGGAGGAGTTCATGGAGGCCAACTATTACGATATGAAGGAGCTTCGCAATGGAATTAGAAACACCCTTGGGATAGACAAATATCTTGACGCCTTGTGGGAGAAGGAGTATTCAGCGGGGGAGAGACAGGAGATCCTTATACGGAAGGAACGCCCCCGCCTGGAGAAAGAATATGTGAGAGTGTCCCATATTTTCTTCAACACTTTCCAGAATCCTGAAATTGAGAGCAGACCTGAGAAGGTGCGCAATGAAGCAAGATCAAGGGCCCAGTCAGCCTTCGACAGGCTCCGGAAAGGGGAGCCCTTCGGAATTGTTGCCAAACAGGTCTCGGAGGATACGTTCAGCAAGTCTGGAGGGGGATCTCTGGGATGCATCCCCTTTAACTATTTTGGAGACAAGGCCGCCAAGGCTATTTCAAAGCTTGAAACCTGGGAATATTCAGAACCCGTGGAGAGTACGCTGGGTTTCCATATTTTCCTCAGGGAACCTATCACAAGGAACAATATCCTGGCACTTTTGAAGGAAAGTTTTACAAGCAAGAAACGTGAGGACATCGAAACCAGCATGACTAAGGAGGCCAAAGTGGAGAGGGGAGCTTCTCGCTGATGCAGACAATCAAGTTTTTTTAAAACTGCTTGACTTTACCGATATTATATCGTATTATTACAATATAACGATATAGGAGCTTGTATGATCAAGGACTTCGACAGGGACAGCGGACTGCTCAAGGCGCTCGCCCATCCGGTAAGGCTCAAGATGGCCGAGGGGCTCCTCTGCAACGAATGCAATGTCAACAAGATAGTTGACAAGCTGGGGCTTCCGCAGTCGACAATCTCCCAGCATCTGGGCATCCTGAAGAGCAGAGGCATCGTTAAGGCCAGGAAAGAAGGGTTGAAGACCTGCTACAAGGTAGCAAATCCCAAGGTCGTTGAAATAGTCAGGATACTTGGAGGATAGATTTACCAATCGTCTCGAAATAGTATGTAGTTTCAAAATAACGGAGGGCGGGTTTTCCAACCCGCCCATAGATAGGGTGCCGCGGGTTGGAAAACCCGCGCTCCGTTGAAGAGGAATTCATCGAGACTATTATGAGAAGATTAGTAAGGCATGTATCGCGGGGATCACCCCGCGGTCCACTCGGGCAGATTGCCCGGGCTGATTCATTTGCCGCGTTAACTTAATGACATTCAGATTTAATATGCCAAGGAGAATATATGTCCAGGAAGAAGGCTGAAGAGCTGTATCTAGGGGTCAACGGTAATAAGAGGCACAATTGCGCACAGGCGGTAATCGCCGGTTTCATGGAAGAATTATCCCTGAAGGAGGCAGATGCCGCCGCCTTTGCCTCGCATGGCGGGGGAAAAGCACCAAACGGCATCTGCGGGGCCCTGTATGCCGCCCAGCATATCATTTCAATGAAAGCCCCGGAGACGGTGGAGAAATGTTCCAGCTCCTTCATCCTGGCCGCGGGATCGGACAAATGCAAGGAGATACGCGCAATGAAAAAGCTCTCATGCCTTGGCTGCGTGGGGAAGGCCTCCGAACTTCTTGAAAATATCAACGCCTGCAATACTGTAGGTAAAGCTTAGCAGGTCCGGGGGGATCATGGCGAACGTCCAACTAACATGGAGCACTATGAACAGAAGAAAACTCATATCTCTTATTGCCTCATGCATACTCGTCCTTGCCGTACTTTTGTGGCTGGCCGGAAAATTCTCCCCGAAGATATCCCCGGGGACAGCCGCTCTTCCGACTGTCGAAGGAAAAGGGGATCTTGTTCCTGTACGCCTCGTGAAGATGCCGCTTACGGAATCGGCGGTAGGAACCGTCCAGGCCGTCCACGAGACGACAATCGCATCGAAACTTCTTTCAAGGGTGACTGAAGCCAACATCAAGGCTGGGCAGGCCGTGAAGAAGGGCGAAGTTCTGATCAGGCTTGACGACACCGACCTCAAGGCGAAGCTCCAGCAGATGAGATCAGGAGTCGCCGTCGCCGAGGCTGCCTACGGCCAGGCCGTGACCGACGAAAAGAGGCTGGGGACGCTCCTGAAGTCCAACGCCATAAGCCAGCAGGAATACGACAAGGCATCCACAAGGCTGAAATCATCCTCGGCCGAACTGAAAAGATCCCAGGAGGCGGTCAACGAGGCGCAGTCGATACTCGACTATGCGACGATCCTCGCCCCTATGGACGCCGTCATCATCGACAAGAAAGTCGATGCAGGCGACACTGTCGTTCCGGGACAGGCGCTGCTGAGGCTGTTTGATCCGTCCAGGATGCAGCTTGTGGCGAATGTCAGGGAGGCCCTGGCCCTGAAGCTCAAGCCCGGACAGAACATCGGTGTGAAGATTGATTCGATGGACAAGACATGCAGCGGGACGGTGAGCGAGATAGTTCCTGAATCAAGTTCGGCCAGCAGGACCTTCCTCGTCAAAGTGACAGGCCCCTGCCCCGCTGGAATATATTCCGGCATGTTCGGACGGATACTTATCCCGCTCGGAGAGGAGGACGTCCTGCTGATACCGGCAAAGGCCGTGAGGAGGACAGGCCAGCTTGAAAATGTAACAATGGGCGGCCGTCTGGAGGAGGGCAAGATCCTGAAGTTCGAGCGCAGGTCAATCAGGACGGGCAGGGTTTTCGGAGATGACGTGGAAGTTCTTTCCGGGCTGAAGGAAGGGGAGCAGATCTTGGTAATAGAATTTAACCTGAAACCCTTGGAGAGCCGTTAAATGCCAGGGGATCCTGAAAAACCACAGTTGACGGAGCACGGAATCACCGACAGGATTGTCGGGGTATTCCTGAACTCCAACCTCTCGCTGGTGCTGGTAATACTAGCTTCCGTGCTTGGCCTGGCAGCACTGTACCTGACACCGCGCGAGGAGGATCCGCAGATCGTCGTGCCTCTCGCCGACGTATACGTCAGATTCCCCGGACATTCCGCAGAAGAGGTCGAACAGCTTGTCACCAACCCCCTCGAGAAGATACTCTACCAGATAGACGGCGTAGAATATGCCTATTCCATGAGCCGGGAGGAGCAGGCGATCATCACCGTCAGATTCTACGTCGGCGAGGACAGGGAGCGCAGCCTTGTCAAACTCTACAAGAAGATTCAGGAGAATCTGGACATTGTCCCGCCCGGCGAAGTGGAATGGGTCGTGAAGCCGGTCGAGATTGACGACGTGCCTGTTGTCACGCTTACGCTGTCGTCGGAAAAGTCGGACGACATGACGATACGCCGTGTAGCCGAGGAGATCGCCCATGATCTTTCGGAAGTCAAGGACGTGTCACGGGCATATGTCGTCGGCGGCAGTCCGCGCGTCGTCCAGATCTTGATGGATCCGGACAGGATGGCGGCATACCATGTCTCGCCGCTCGAACTGCTCAGCGCCATAAAAGCCTCGAACTTGAAGATGAACGCCGGCGATTTCAGGAGCAGGGACCGCCTCATCCAGGTGGAGACGGGGAACAGGATAAGCGACGCCAGGCAGCTCAAGGAGCTGGTCGTAGGAGTTTTCGACGGACGCCCTGTATTCCTCAAAGATGTCGCAGATGTCCAGGACGGATCCGAGGAGACAGGCGCCTATGTCCGTTACGGGACCGGTCCGGCAAAAGGCTTCACGAAGGAAAAATTCTTCCCCGGGACTTCCATTGGTTCCGTTGATGAAGGAAGAACCTCCCTCTCTCATCCCGCCTCCACCATCGCCATTGCAAAGAAAAAAGGTGCCAATGCGGTACGGGTCGCGGAGGAGGTCCTCGAGAAATCAATCCTCCTGAGGGCTTCGACGGTCCCCGGCGACATGGAGCTCGCTGTCACGCGCAACTATGGACTCACCGCCGACGCCAAGGTGAACGAGCTTGTATGGGGGCTGCTTGCTGCAATACTTATAATTGTCGTCCTGCTGACGTTCGGACTCGGCTGGCGCGAGGCGCTGATAGTGGCGCTGGCGGTTCCGGTCGTATTCGGACTTACCCTCACGGTCAACCTCCTCTTCGGATTCACGATTAACAGGGTCACTCTTTTCGCGCTCATACTCGCGCTGGGGCTCCTGGTCGACGATCCGA
>CAZDNQ010000479.1:0-4111 GCA_964506605.1 uncultured Victivallis sp.
CAAGGGCAGCATGGTGCCGATAGGGACTTTCGCCACGGCGAAGATCGTCTTCGGACCACAGACGATTACCCGCTACAACATGTACCAGGCGGTCAGGGTGAACGGTTCGACCGCCCCGGGCGCGAGCTCCGGACAGGCAATGGCCGCATTCGAGAAGATAGCCGCGGATGTCCTGCCTGAAGGCTTCAAGTATGAATGGACCGACATGTCCTACCAGGAACTGCAGGCCGCAGGCAAGGCCGGATTCATATTCCTCCTCGCCCTGCTCTTCATATATCTCTTCCTGGTCGGACAGTACGAGAGCTGGATGATACCCATAGCCATCATGCTCTCCGTGCCGGTCGCCCTGCTCGGTTCGCTCGCCTTCCTGTGGCTGATGGGGGTCGAGAACGACATCTATACGCAGATCGGGTTCGTGCTACTCTTCGGCATGACCTGCAAGACCGAGATCCTCATTGTGGAGTTCGCTTCGCACATGCGTGAACAGGGAATGGGCATCGTCGAGTCCGCGATCGAGGCGCGAAAGACCCGTTTCCGCGCCGTCGTCATGACCGGCACGGCATTCATCCTAGGAGTGCTCCCGCTGGTGATCGCGATAGGCGCAGGCTCCGCGTGCCGCCGCTCGCTGGGCACCGCCGTCTTCGGAGGAATGATCGTCGGCGAAGTACTAGGCACCATCATGACCCCCATGTTCTACGTCGCCATCCAGTGGCTCCGCGAGAAGATCGGCGGCTGGAAACCCCCCGCCGAGAGAGTCCCGAACAAGGCCGTTGAAAAGCCAGCCTGAGAACGAGGCATTTTCTTTGTGCAAATGCTGCCAGTTTAATTAAAGTAAGTAGCGCGGGGTATCACCCCGCGTCTTCCTCGGGATAATATCCCGAGCTACTTCCAACACGACCTTAACTTAGAAACATTCGGTTTGACCCGTCCGCATACCTGCCGAAAAAACACCACCCAAAGCTCAATCTGACACAAGACACATCCTCCAAAACACCACTCACATGCTTGTTTTTAACATTGTAGCCACCTATCGTAAGCCAGGCGGCAAAAACATTGGGGATAATTCCCCATAATCTCTATTCGCTAGACCAAAATAAAATGGATAAAAAAAGAAAATCCCTTTTTCATTACGGGTGCTTGAGCATCTCATTATTGGGTATTTTGTTCATTCCGCTTGCCATATACGTCGTAATATTTAAACCAGGAGTTAATGATTTAGTTGCTTTGGAGCCTGATTCACCAGATGCCAAGAAATGGTTTGAAGATGCTTTTAAATTCTCTTGCCCTGATTCAGTATCAAAGCATTACTATGCATATTACCGTAGGACTCGAGATCCGTGGTACATACATCGTTTTAATTGTACAGACAGAAATGTCATAAGAGAAATAATCAACAATCACAACTTGAAGCAATCAAAATCAGAATCCGGACTATATGCACAATGTTTCCCGTCCTGGTGGCCAAAAAATGAAGAACTTGAAGGTTTTAAAGAAGTATATAAGGATGAAAAGCAGAACGAATATTATAAATTCCTGTGGATTGATAAAGATAACGGAGTCATTTATTTCATATCTGGATTATTATGACACACGCAAAGCGCCACGCTAGACAACTCATTGGCAAGTAACGTTTTAAGAAAACCGGAGTCAATAAGGGTACCATGTCTTTTACTTTTATCAATTGCGGGGGTGAGATACAGTGCCCGCTTGAAAAATTACTGTGTACCGATATTTTACATCATGCGAAACTCAATGGAAAAAGTGATGGACCAGGCCCTGGAGCTTCCTGTCCAGGCAAGGGCTTTTATTGCAGAAACACTTCTCGAGAGCCTTGATGCAGGCAAGAATTTCAGGCTGTCACCTGAATGGAAAATGGAAATCAGGAAAAGATGCCGGGAAATCGACAAGGGGATTGTCGAACTAGTCCCTTCGGAAAAAGTATTTGAAGACGCCTTCAGGAAAATTGGATGAAGCCTGTAAAGTTCCACCCGAAATCGCAGATCGAATTGTTTGAAGCTGCCCGCTATTATGAATTCCAGCAGAAAGATCTCGGAAAAAGATTCCTGCTGGCGCTTCAGAACTCCATCATGAGTATACAGATAAATCCACAGGTCTACCAGCTTACCGATGATAATTTACGAAAATGCCGTGTCAGCAAATTCCCTTATGGCATTGTCTTCCGCGACAAGACAGACATCATTGAAGTTATCGCCGTCATCCATCTGAGGCGCAGACCTGGATTCTCGAAGAGCAGAATCAAGATTTGATCTCCTTTTCTTCACCCGATAGAATATGGACTAGCCGGCAGAACCAGTCCCGGAAAAGACAAGATGTGCACGTATTTCACAAATTTTCCAAACCGAAATAGAAATTGCCGGATCATATATTAATTTAAGCCTTTCTGGAAAATACAATCAACAATCGCAGACAGGAATGTCCGCGTTACTTATGAAGGAGCCATACAATGTCATTTGAAAGAGGATCATTCGCGCTGACAGTCTTCCGTCTCCCCGAGAAGCTTCCGGAGGACGCCCTCGAGCTGTTCGAATCAAAGGCCGCAGGCAAGCTTGACGACATCAAGGACGAACTCTCGGTCGGCTGGGTCAGCGGAAGACACCTCCTCGAGAGGACCATCAACGAGGCGACCGCCACATGCGGCGGGCATTTCTACCTCAACCTCAGGTCCGCCCAGCGCAAGGTGCCGTCATCCCTCCTCAACGCCGAATGCCGCAAGGAGGAGCTCGAATACATGCAGATGAACAAGCTCCTCTTCGTGCCGAACAAGGTGCGCAGGCAGATCAAGAAGGACATCGAGGAGAAGCGCCTCATGCAGATGACGCCCGTCCTCTCCGGGATTCCGTTCGTCATAGACAAGGCGTCGAGCATGCTCTACCTCGGGACATCCTCCCCGAAGAAGATGGACACCTTCCTGAGCTTCTTCCAGGATACCTTCAAGATGGAGCCGGTGCTGGTCGGCATCGACGACATGATGTTCAGGATGTTCAAGGAGAGCGTCGACGGCCTCAAGGGCGTCAGGTTCTCGAAGAACGTCAAGGCCGAATCGAATCCCGGCAGGGACTTCGTCACATGGCTCTGGTACTACAGCGAGGAGAAGGGCGGAAAGCTCAAGACAAAGGACTACGGCGAATTCGAGATCATGATCGAAGGCCCCATCACCTTCGCTCTCAGCGACGAGGCCGAGGGATCCGGTGAGACCGTCGTCCGCAAGGGAAACCCTCTCAGGAGCGCGGAGGCGAAGGCCGCCCTCGACGTCGGCAAGAAGATCAAGAAGGCGAAATTCACACTTGCACGCGACAAGGAAGTCTGGTCCGGCACCATCGACGCCGACCTCCTCACGTTCAGCGGGCTCAACCTTCCTGAAGGCGAAAAGCTCGACGATCCGGGCAGCGTCTTCGCGGAACGCGTCAACCTGCTCCACATCTTCCAGAGCGTCATCCAGGAATACTTCAAGACGTTCGCGTCGTCCGTCATGGGCGACAAATGGTCGAAGGACGAGGCAGAGATCCTCAAATGGAGCGCCGAAAAGCAGGCGTATTGAGGATTGGGTGATTTTGTGATTGGCCGATATGGCAATTGGTAGATTCCGGAGCGCCGGCATCCTGCCGGCAATATGAAAACAGATTCTCCTGGATTTACACAGACAATCAGGCTGTAAAGCCCGTCCCTACTTCTTCAGGATGTCCGAGGCGATTGCTTCGGCGGTGAAGCCGCTCTTCTTCCTGATACCGGCGATGGTTCCGTGCGGGATGATGTCGTTCCCCCATCCAAAATGCGATACGCCCTTGTGCGCTGTACTTACAAGCGTCTCGTCGGCAATGCTGCCGAGTCCGCCCTGGATCTGGCAGTCCTCGATGGTCACTACCGGCATCTTCGAGGCATGCTGCAGGAGAAGTTCCGTGTCGAACGGCTTCATGAATCTGGCGTTCACCACTGTCGCCTCCCTTCCGGACCTGGAAAGTATTTCGGCGACTTCGAGCGCGGTCACAGTCTCCCTTCCGGAGGCCCATATCGCAAGATCCTTCCCGTCCCGCAGGACAAATGATTTGCCCCATGGAACAAGTTCAGGATTCTCAGCAGCAGGTTTCCTGGT
>CAZDNQ010000480.1:0-4106 GCA_964506605.1 uncultured Victivallis sp.
CAAGCACCACAATGTATGAGAGAAGCCCCAGGAAGGAGAAAATGAACCCCATCGCAATAAGAAGCAGTATTGCCGCGGCAGGAAATCCGCCTGATGCGCCGCCGGGCCTTTGCCGAGGGCTGCTGAAAAGGAAGTCCGCGGCAAATATGCCCACCGCTATGGAGACAGCTATCACGAGACCCAGCAGCAGCCAGCCAATCATCTTTTTTGAGAATGAAAAAGGCTTTGAGTTGTCTGTCTCCATTGGCAGTCCGGCTCCTATGGTGAATTGATTTGCAGCTTGAATCTACATCTGAATGTCATTTCTTGCAAAGCCGGCGCCGAATGCGCTGGATGGAGCAGGATGTTCATTGCCGTTCCGACACATGAAGCCAGCAGCGGGCAAAGTATTGCGGAGCAAGTTGTTTTTTACAGCAGGACGGTTAGATTGGAAAGGTTTCCGAATAAAGAAGCTGCGGGGGGGGCATGTCATACAAGCTTGATATTGTGCAGAAACAGAATTATCTGCATTTCACTGTCACCGGCATCAACAACCGGGAGAACACTGCATCCTACCTTGAGGAGATCCTCCGTGAATGCAAGGCCCGCAACTGTTCCAGAGTGCTGATTGAGGAGCGGCTTGATGGACATCTTCTCGGAGTTGCGGATGTCTTCGAGATCATATCGGAGATAGGTCCGAAGGCGCTAGGAGCAGTAAAAAAAATAGCATATGTCGATATCAACATGGACAGTTCTTCAATGAGATTCGCCGAAACAGTGGCGGTCAACCGTTCACTGCCTGTGCTTGTGTTCCCGACCGTTGCCGAAGCGGAGAAGTCGATGTTGAGCGATGGTCCAGCAGTTTCTGAAACTAAATGAGGCTGTCCTGGATTTCGCCTTGCCATCAAGGTGCGCTATTGCCCCAGGCTCTGCTTCAGGCTGCTCAGCTCTTGCCAGCGCGAGTAGAGGCGTTCGACTTCGGCGCGGCGCTGTTCAAGCTCGCTGACCAGCTCCTTCACCTTCGGCCCGTTCTTGATATAGAAGTCCGGCTCGTTCATCTGTTTTTCCATATCCGCCACGATTGCCTCTGCGGCGGTTATTTTATCCTCCATGCCGTCCAGTTCCTTCTGTTCCTTCCAGGTCAGCTTCTTCGGTTTGGAGGAATCTGCGATTTTCGCAGCTCTGGGAACAGCAGAATCCGGCTTTGCGATGACCGGCTGGCGTTCCGCCTTCTTCAGGAGATAATAATCGTAGTCGCCTTCCTGGTAATAGACTTTTCCATCACCTTCAAACGCAAGTATGCCGGTGCATACGCGGTTGAGGAAATATCGGTCATGGCTTACAACCAGCGCGCATCCGCTGAATCCCATGAGCCCCTCCTCCAGCACGCGCAGCGTCGGAAGATCGAGATCGTTGGTCGGTTCGTCGAGGATCAGGAAGTTGCCGCCGTCCTTCAATATCTTCGCCAGCATCAGGCGGCTGCGTTCACCGCCTGAAAGACAGCGCACCTGGGTCATTATCCTCTCGTCAGTGAAAAGGTAGCGCCTGAGATAAGTCCAGGTCGTGACACGGCCCCCGTCCTCCCCTCCGAACAATATGAAGTCCTTGCCGTCGTTGATCTCATTGAAGACTGTATTGTCGTCGTTGAGATGGATGCGGTGCTGGTCCACATAGTTGAACACCGTCTGGTTGCCGACGACAACCTCGCCGGAGTCCGGTTTCATCTCGCCGATCATAACCTTGATCAGCGATGTCTTGCCGGCGCCGTTCGGGCCGACCACGCCTATGCAGGTGCCTGCTGAAAAACTGAACGAGAGATCCCTGAAGAGCGTCTTTCCGCCGAGTGAAAGTCCAAGCTCCCTGAAGTCCAGCACCCTGGCGCTTAGCTTTGGAGGAACAGGCATGATGAGTTCGACGTCGAGTTCGCGGTTCGGTCCTGATTCGGATTCTGCGGCATAGTACCTGTCAAGGCGCGACTTTGATTTCGTGGTGCGCGCCTTGGGTCCGCGGCGCACCCAGTCAAGCTCGCGGCGCAGGAACGAGTGGCGCTTCACCTCCCTGGCTTCAGCCTGCTCCTCTCGTGACAGCTTCGCCTCAAGATATGCTGTATAGTTGCCGGGATGGGAATATATGGCGCCATCTGAAAGTTCAAGGATGCGGTCTGCGACGCGGTCCAGGAAATAACGGTCATGGGTAACCATCATGCAGGTTCCGGGATATCTGGCGAGGAACTGTTCAAGCCATTCGATCGCCTCGGTATCAAGATGGTTGGTCGGTTCGTCGAGCAGAAGCAGGTCCGGCTGCGACACGAGGGTCCGGCAGAGCGCGACACGGCGCCGTTCGCCGCCGGAGAGGTTCGAACACGGACGGTCAGGCGGCGGAAGATGCAGGCGAGTCATCGCCTCGTCCACGCGGCTGTCAAGGGTCCATCCGCCATGCAGTGCAATTGAATGTTCCAGAGCCATAGCCTCGGAATGATCGTGCGGCATCTTTTCATAACGCCTGATCATTTCAAGGATATACGCGGCGCCGTCCAGGACATTTTCGCGGACAGTCTTAGCGGGATCCAGCGGAAACTCCTGTGGCAGGAAAGAGACCTGTGTGTCACGCTTGAACGCCAGCACACCGTCGTCAGGCTTCAGCGTACCGGCCAGTATGCCGAGCAAGGTGGATTTGCCTGCACCGTTGCGCCCGACCAGGCCGACGCGCTCCCCCTCGAAGACGGTCAGCCCGGCCTTCCCGAGGATGACCTGCCGCCCGATCTGGAAATCAAGCCCCGAGGCGTTGACTATGACGATCTGGTTGTTCATTAAAAAAATACCACGGATGAATGGATGGGTGGATTGCTGGATGAATGGGTTTGAAAACCAATCCAGACATCCATTGATCCACTAATCCTGTCTGTTAAAATTACTCCTCCACCATGATCCAGTTGTACTGCGATGGATCCTTGCTGTCACCGATTCCATCGCCCCAGCGAAGATACCCCTTCCGGCCCTTGCCGTCGTTGTCGTTGACGAGCATGGAGAAGCAGAAGATCAGGCCTGGCTGGAATTCCGGCAGTCCGACGCTCCCCGCAGGAATCTCGATCTCGTAGACGCTCGTCGCACCGTCGCGGGATATTCTGGCGGTTACATCTGAAAGCGGACCTGTTTTCAGGCCGCCGAATCCGGACTGCCTGAACACCTTCGGGCCGTCCTTGGTCAACGCCACATCAAGATCCACATGGTCCATGTTCAGGATGTCTGTGCCGATAGCATGGAATGCCAGCTGGATGCTGTCGCCATTCCATGTGTCGGCGCCGTCCCTGTCCTGGAAAAAGACATCGTCCGCCACGTTGACCGTCAGGAAGAGATGCGACTTGTCCCAGCGCATCGAGAACGAGGAGTCAATATCTGTCTTCCCTCCACGCTTCGTATCCATCATCAGGAGTCGGTAGCAGCTGTCGCCGCCGAACTGGTAGACCGGAGCTGTCTTTGCAGAGTCTTTCGGAAATGCCTTGCCTATCGTGCCAGGAACTCTTATCTCAGCCTCGCGCGGACGTTTCGACTCTGGGAAATCGATCTTCTCAAGCTTTTCGACCTTCACGCCGTCAAGCTCCCCTTCCATCATCCACGGACGGGTGCGGAGGCAGAGCGAGAACTTCGGAAACGCATCCCCCTGCTCCTTCGCAAATGTCCTCTTCAGCGAGCCATAACCAAGATTGCAGGCCATAAACTCCGGGGCGGCGGATTCCGCATTTGAGAAAGAGATCCTTACATCAACATCCTTGTACTCGCTCCAGGCCGCGAGAACAGTCTTCCCTCCATCCCTCTTGTATTTCATGACCCAGACCAGCGGATCCTTGACGTCTATCCTCTCCACGAAAGTCGCGCCCCTGAGAAAGCTGGACAGATCCTTGAATACGAAGTAAGGCAGCTTCGGCGTCATGTCGCGGCGGACCATGCCGAAGTTGTTCTCATTATATTTATAGTCCCAGCCGTCGTCGCGGAAGTCATACCACCACACTCCCTTGATGTATGGCAGCGTTATCGCCAGGAGATAGATCTTCGCCATGCAGTCGCCCGAACGCGTCTCGGTGCAGCCGTTGCTGGCGACATGCGTGGGCCATCCTATTTCGGTCGCGT
>CAZDNQ010000481.1:0-4100 GCA_964506605.1 uncultured Victivallis sp.
CCTTCACTTATGATCCGCACGGCAGGCTCGCCAGCGAAGTCCGCACCGAGAACGGCCAGCAGAGGACGACCTCAGTCGCCTACAACAACAACGACCAGGTCATGCAGATCACCGACCCCGGATTGCGGACCACGGGGTTTGCTTATGACTCGATGGGAAGGAGGACGAAGGCAACCCTTCCGGACGGCAGGAGCGTGGATTATAGATATTCGCCAGCCGGTGAAATAACCTCCGAATCCGGAGCCGACACTTATCCTGCTGGTTATGGATTTGATGCCGCCGGCAGGATGAAGAGCCTTACGACCTACCGCATCCATCCGGGAACCTCCGACACGACATCATGGGCTTATGAGCAACAGAGAGGTTTCATGACATCAAAAGTCTATGCGGACGGCTCCAGCGTCGGGTATACATATCATCCCGACGGGCTTCCCGCTTCCAGGACGTGGGCGCGGGGCGCAGGCGCCCTTTACTCGTATGATGCCGCAGGACAGACGGCATCCATCGCCTATACGGATGGAACCACGGCCGGGGTGAATGTCACCAGGGACTTGTTTGGCAGGGCAACTTCGGTTGTGGACGGAACAGGCAGCCATGTCTTCACATACAATCCAGACGGGACTGTTGCGACGGAGAGCGTCCCCCAGGTGCCCGGCTATTCAATTGAATATTCCTATGACGCTCTTGGCAGAAGAACTGGAATGGCATTGAAAAACGGTGGGGCTGCGGTACTTTCCAATATGTTCACCTACGACAGTTCATCGAGGATTTCAACAGTCTCCGACGGGACGAACACCGCGAGCTACGCATATGTCCCGGGAACAGGGCTGCTGTCATCCGCAGACGTCTCCAGCGGCTCCTCAAATATCCTGACATCTTCCCGGACATATGACAACCTGAACCGTCTCACGAAAATCTCGAACCTCTCTGGGGCTGCGGCTTTGCGGGAGGTCTCCTATGAGTACAACAGTTCCGACCGGAGGACCAGGGCCGCTGATGAAGACGGGAGCTACTGGAGTTATTCATACGACAAGTACGGGCAGGTCGTTTCCGGCAGGAAGCTCACTCCGGCGAACCAGCCGGTTCCGGGGCATTTCTTCCAGTATGCGTTCGACGACATTGGGAACCTTAAAGTTGAAAAGCGGAACGGGAACACCTTCGAATACAAGACGAATAATTTAAACCAGTACACCCGGCGAACGGTCCCGGGAAAAGCCGATGTCACCGGCTCCGCAGAGGAGACCGCGCAGGTGAGCATCCGGCAGGAATCCAACGGCAATGTCTTCAAGCCCGACAGGCTGGGGAAATATTTCAGCAGGTCCTTCAGCTTGGACAATTCCGCGAATCCCGCAGAGGAGATGTTCAGGATATTCTCCGTGAAATACGACCAGGTCCAGCAGAAGGATGTCGTTGCTTCCGTCCTGGAGAAGATTACATTGGCGAGAACACCCGAGTTATTTGTCTATGAGGACGGGAACCTTGTCAGCGACGGCCTGTGGCAATACTCGTGGAACGCGGAAAATCGCCTGGTTGCCATAGAAAGCAGGACGGAGGTCTCGCCTGTGAACAGGATCAAGGTCCAATTCGCCTATGATTATGCTGGAAGGCGGGTGTCCAGGAAAGTCTATTCGTGGAATTCCTCCGCCGGCAGCTGGCAGCTGGCGGCGGACGACCGGTTCGTCTGGAACGGATGGAACCTGATTGCCGTCTTCAACGCCGGAAACCAGCTTGTAAGAAGCTACTGCTGGGGGAAGGACGGATTGATCTCCGATTCAGACCGCGTGAACGGCAGGACGTACCTGGCGGTCAAGGATGGCAATTTAAACATTGTCGGCTACGTGGATGCGGCGACAGGCGCGAGAGCCGCAGAATACCACTTTTCTCCTTTTGGGGATGTCATTTCCAAATCCGGACCGAAGGCCGATGAGTTCGTGTTTAGGTTTTCCAGCTACCAGTTCGACCCGGCGACCGGATTAATCTATTATGGCTTCCGCTATTACAAACCGGAGACAAGAAGATGGTTAAGCCGAGATCCCATCGGGGAAGCAGGAGGATTTAATCTTATGGGGATGGTTGGCAATGATCCAGTTAACAACTGGGATTATCTGGGGCTTGAGGTAACCAGGGATGCGGTGATTCCCTATTCAAGGCTGATGATAAACGTCAGACAGTGGGAAAAAAAGGAGTTTAAGGACGAAACCAATCCGTGCATTTCGTGTGAAGAAAAACTGGAGAAATTCAGAGACTATATTCACTCCCAGGCAAAGTTTGGAAGCGAAGGATCGTTTAACTCGGGTTCAGGTTCGGGAGTCAGCGATACAAACGTTCTTGGCTGGCACTATGTCTCCACAAGTGAAGGATGGATTGACTTCGGACATTTCTCAAATGCCGCCCAATATTCGGGAAAATGGTGGGCTGGGTATGGATTTGGGACAAAAGTGGGCGGGGCTGGAGTCGAGGCCCTGCAAGGAATTTCAGCTTTCATCCCGGGCTTCCCTACGGCTTCAAAGACCAGCGCATATACCAGGGAGGACTTCCACAGCAACAGGCTCGGTGCTGAATTTGGGGCGTATGTACGAGGACAAGGGAAGGATTGCACTAACTTGGCCGATGCCCTCGATGAATTCCTCAAAAAATATAATCCGAGTGAAAGTCCCGAGAAGGCATCTGATTATTTATCTCTACCTGCATCTCAAAAGAAACTTGATGAAAGAGGATATTTTACAAACGCATGGAACGCAACCTCCAACTTTTTTGTAAACGGCTTTACTGGATTTTTCGGGACAGTCTTTACAGGATCAAGTCCGGCTGCGCAATAAGGAGTTTTATGAAAACGAAAATATTAAATATTGTTTTGATGACAATATCGGTGGTTATGTCTTGTCTTTTTTGCATTGGCTGTACTGAAAAATTCTGTTCCTGGTACTCGAATGGCCCTATACAGGTTATTGGCGGCAATGATCAGTTGTGGCTTTTTATTGAAATAGACAGGATGGTGGGAAGGAGCTATAAAACGTATGATGCCCCAAGTGTTTATCCCGTCGGGCACATACAGGATATTCTTGTAATTTCGAAGTCTGGGGAAATAAGCAGGAAGATAAGGGTGAATACTGTTGATAATCGCGATGGAGCTACATTTCACCCTAACAATTCACATGTTTTTATTGGTGGAAATCAGGAAATATATCTGTATGAATTTGCATCGAGTGATAATCAAGGCTCTCTTTTTCTCTGGAAGGAAAGTATTAAAAGATTTGTACTTTCAACTAATGAGGATGGGCAGAAATATTTAAAAGGTATTCACGCTGAATTTTTTAATCTTAATGCTTGGGATCAAACAAGGCAGCTTGATTTGGTTTCAAAGAAAAATGGATGGGGGCCAGTCTATGCCGATACGTCCATTCGCGATGATAAATTCACATGGAATGGGATTGCCTTCAAAATATCCTGCGTTGGCGAGAAAGATAAGGACTACTTTGAAATTAAAATTGAATCGGACAAGCCGATGAAGGATTTTCCAATTGTTCTTAGATACGACAGGGATAAGAAGTTTTTTGACTACAATGGCTATAAAAATCTTTCCGACGAGGAATACGGACATCCTCGATAGGCAGCAGTATGAATGTGATCCGGAAGACCGGTGCTGCTGCAGGAGTCCAGATTGTTTAGCATTTTGTAACAATGTGAAACAGTGACAATAAAAATACTCGACATGAAAATGACACATAAAGAAGAGAGACATATCGTCGTCGGTAAAAAGCAGCATGTTGAAAGACTTTCCGAGGCACTTGTGTTCTCGCTAGCCTTGGCCTGAGGTCGCCGCAAATGAGTGGGAAGAATTTGGAAATGGCAGGCTCTCCATCGGCCATGGAAGACGCTCTGATAACATTCGAGTTGCAACGAGATAACGTAACCTGCTCCCGGAGGGGGAGCTCCGCAATACATACAATCACAGTAACTCCGTGGCTCAAGATATGGCCCCAATCTTTGGTGTGTTGAAAATATCCTATGTAATGTTAACGTATTTACCTTGTAATAGAATGATTGTCCTAACAGCCAGATAATGATAAAGCAAGACTTGCCGTAAACCGGTAACACTT